>CAJUKA010000013.1 GCA_910586585.1 uncultured Lachnospiraceae bacterium | reverse complement strand
ATAACAAAAAAACACAAAAAATGTATGTCTTTTTCATTCATGCGTTTAATCTGTTTTAGACTCTTTAGCATAAAGGCATTGGTGAATTTTCTATTTTTAGGGCATTTTTGCCCTTTTTATTGTAAGTTTTTTATGAGCTTTTTTCATCGGTAAATTTTTCAGGCATTGACATATTTATCTAAAAAAAGTATAATTAAAATATTATCTGGATATTAATTTATAAAATCCTTTTATGATTGTAATATGGTGACCATAGCATAAAAAATAGAACAGAAAAGGAATGGATAAATTAAATCTGGAAAATATAGAAACACATTCAAAATTAAAGGAGGAAAATGGGATGGATGAGTTGAAAAAGCTATTTCAGGCTAAAAGAATTTTAGCTATGATTTTAGCGGCTGCCATGGTAGTGACAAGCTTGCCAGCGACAGCACATGCTACCTCAGCGACAGACAGCGCGCCGGTTGAAGAAGAACAGGCAAACGTTGAAAGTTCTGTATCAGAAACGACACAGGCTGCAGAACCAGAATCAACAATCGCTGAGACAGAGACTACGGTTGATGTAAGTAATGAATCATCAGCCGAAGAGCAAAGCGAAGAGGTAGAAAGCACGGTTGTAGCGGAAGAGAAAACAGAGATCACAACAGAGCCTACATCCGTGGAAAAGGAAGAGACAACAACAGAAGCGGAGGAGTCATCCGTAGTGGAATCTTCTGTAAATGCAGAAACGACTCCTGTTTATGACATTGTTTTTGCACTTGATCCGGTAGACGATAAGATTGCAGTCTATGATGGCAATGAACAGTTTACTGGTATAGGAGACAAAATCAAAATCAACAAAAACGGTGCATTTTATGCTACATATAACAATCGTGCAGACGCAGACAAGACGGATATAAAAGACATATCTTTGACATGGAAAAATTCTGACGATTCTGCTGTAGCAGAAAATAAACCAATAAAAGCAGGCGCATACAAGCTGACTGTGAAACTGGGTGAAGTGAGCCAGACCGCTGATTTTGAAATTCAGAAAGCGCCCGTTACTGTTTTAGATTTTAAACTCAATAAGGTAAAACCAGGAACAAAAAAAGCAGATGTCAAAATTGCAGACTTACTGAAAGACAAAACTGTTAAAGTAAAGATTGGTGATTATACATATACAAACACCAATTCAGAACTGAATGTGGAACTGGTTAAAATTAAGGATGCAGTTTCCGGTGCGGACGCAGGAGAAGAACTGCTCAAAACGGGTGATTATGCTGCAGAATTAAAGATTGTGTTAGACCAGACAAAACTAAATGAGACCGTAAAGAATAACCTGACGAACTATGATCTTTCCGTATTGGAGAATATTGTAAAGGATATCACCATAGAAGGACTGATTCAGCCAACGGTAGAAATAACATTGTCAGCCGAAAAATATCCACGGTTGGATGAGGCTGGAAACATTGTTAAGGACGAAAATGGGAAACCAGTACCTGCAGACCCAAACGACGGAATATATGTTACATACAGTGGAAAAGAAGTTGTAACACCTGTAAAGGATACCGATTACACTGTAAAGGTTCAGTACCAGGACGGTATCGGCAACAACGGGGAGGAGGTATTCAAAGAAGTTGAAGGCGCAGAGCTTAAAGAAGTCTGGAAGTCTGTTAATAGAAATGGAAACGAAACGATTCTGGACGCCGCTCCTACGAATGCCGGAACCTACCGACTTTATCTGATTTATGAAGGCAAGGCAGGCCAGTATGAGAAATACGAAGATGCCTATATTCAGATAACAATCGAACCTGCACCATTGTATATAGCACCATCAGCAAAAAATAAAGAAGCAAAGTATTATGAGGGCATGACAGCGAGAGAAGCGCTCAATCAGGCTCAGGTGGGCTATACCGCATGGAAAACGGTTAAAGCTGAGAATGGCTCTTATACGCTAAGCGATCCGCATATTACAGATGAAAAGGCAGGCAGTTTCTGGGGAACTTCCTATAATAATAGTTCTCTGACACAGGCCTATGAATTGGCCTTCTTTGTGGCGGAGCATAAAAATGGAAAAATTGTTGATGTGTTGGAAATGCAGGATGAGCTGGAAAAGGATAAATCCTATGTGATAATTTTTAGCGGATATAAAGGTGTTTATCAAGGAACAGGTGCTCCAAACTATGGAGATGGATATGTAGAGATAGAGATAAACATAGGAACAGCGGAGGCGCCTAACTATAAGTACGTTTATTTTTATGGTTGGACAGATGTGAATGAGGCAAAAGATTGTTCCGACAGCAATTATTTCGTAGACACAGATTCAATATGGTATACACAGAATGACATCTTCACTCCAATTGCACGCACACCTGTAACGATTGATGTTAAAGGTATTTTAGGTGAGAAACCAGAGGGTTCTACCTATGAGAATCCAATTACAAAACTGTATGATGGAAAAGCTCTCTATGGTGAAAGATCGGAATACAAAAAAGCAACAGCAACATATGGTACAGATAACAAGACTGCACCAGGAACGCTGACCTATGAATGGCAGGCAGAAGATAATGGTGATGAAGAGGAAGTTATCACTAATGCAGAGGGGAATGTTACAAATGTACGCTACTGGGGAAAGGCTAATCCTGAAGATTGCCGCAATGCTCCAGTAAATGCAGGGACCTATCGTTTAAAGATTACTTATGAAGATTCCAGCAAGGAAACATATGCAGCAGAACCCAAATTTGTATATTATGACATAAAGAAACAGCCAATTAGAGTTGTTTCTGAGGCTAAAAATACGACTGCTTATATTGATCAAACCGTTGAACAATTCAAGGCTGTTCTGGATAAGGAAAACCATAAGATTGAATACGTCAATGACTTGACAAAACCGACAGATGGTACCGAAATAACAGGCTGGAAGTTGGGTGAACAGTATGACGTATATCCAGTTGTAGCACAAAGAGCAAACGAAGATGCCGATTGGAGAAGAATGTCTGACAGCGAAACCTTTGGAGAATTGTCAGAGGGCGTCCAGTATGGATTCTGGTTTGTTCCGAAAGTAAAAGACAGTGAAGGGGATTTTGACGATAATTATACCAATGAGCGGATTATCTCAAATGAAGATGGTACAGAGAAAACAGTTTCTCTTAGCCCAGACGTAATAATAACAGTTAAGAAAGCAACGGCTGACTTGACGGTGACAGTGAATCCAGACATTACGCGTACCAAAACATATGATGGCAAAGCGCTTGATGTCACAGGGCTGATTACAGTTAAGGCTGGAGATACAGCAGTAGACCTTTCTACCCTTGAAGGAGCAGAATATGGCTGGGTATGGTACAGGACTGACAGCGTTTCCCAGAGATATGTTACAGAATTGATTAATGGTGGTAAATACTACTATTACATCAACTTCCCGGGAAATGATACATACAGACCAGTAAGCGGATATGTTCACGCAGACGGAACGATTGGTGATAGATATACAGATCCACTTATCGTTGAGATTACCAAAAAAGAACTGACTGTGACACCAGGAATTAAAGACCCTGTAGTTGCAGGTGCTTATGCTTATGATATATTTGACAATACAAAACTTACATTTAATGGCTATATAGAGGCGGATAAGGCTGCATTTACCTATGATGCCGCTAATACAAGTACAAGTACAGGATTTTCAGCAGTCAGCTTTATGAGTACGAGTACATTTAACGTGTATGATGCCAATAAAAAGCTGTATTCTGGAGTACTCAAGGGAGAAGCTACTTACACAGCAAAGTATGTACCAAATACTTATAACTCTATAAGCCTGAAAGCACCATATGCATATAATTATGAGGTAGTAGATACTGGCGAATCGGTGAGGTTTACAACTGTTCGTGGAAATTCCCAGGTAGATAACGCCTCTGGATACAGCGATGAAATTGGATATATTTCATCAGTATCTTTGAATGATGTGATAGATAAAATGCACCATACTGTCACACCAAAGGCAATGATTCCTTATTATATGACAAAGGACAAGAATAAGGATGGCAATTATATTGCAATCAGAATCAATGCTCCAGATGAGTATAATTCCCAATGGCCTGAAACAGCAGTTTATGAAAACAGTATCATAGAAGCAGGCGGCGAAATTTATGATAAAAATTATTATTTTATTACAGCTATATTTAAGGTTCCAGAAGATAAGAGCAACTGCGAGTTTGATATCCGTTGGGAAGACGGTTATGTAGAGCATTTTGTATTAGATTTTAAGAATGCAATTCTGCAGGCTGATTTGCGTCAGGCAGTATCTCCAAAATCAATCGCATTCAATGGCCCAGTCAAAAAGATGGTGGTAGGCGGAGGACAGCAGCTTGATGTGAAACTGACAAAGATGCAGGAAAGCGATACCATTCATTTAAGCTATGAAGTGGACGATGATAAAGTTCTTTTTGTAGAGGATGAGGGATATGTGACTGCATTATCTACAGGCAGCGCAACAGTGACAGTTACTGCAACAAAGAAAACAGGAACAGACAAGAATGGTAAGGAAATTTATGAGCCGACAACGCCACTCAAGAAAGCTTCTGTGAAGATTACTGTGACAGATGTAACAAAGCCAAAGATCAAGAAGGTAACACCAACTGATACAAACGTAGCTGTGGATTATGCGAATCTGACATATCAGGATGGTTTCCGCAGAGAGTTCTATGTCTTGGAAGGAACAGCAACAGAGTCTGTATTTGAGGAAAAAATAGCTGCTATGAAAGATGGGCAGTGGAAAGCGGCAGGATTTGCGATAGCGCCTGTATATGGTGATGGTTATTATACAGATGCAAAGGGGACAACACGCGAAAAGAACTTATCTAATTTAATTCCAAACAAACAGTATACTGTATATGTTCGCAATGTAAGTGCAATGCGTACGGTAGCAACTGTGGATGGTGTTAAGTATAATGTAGCTGATTCTCATACAGGAGCAGTCAAGACATTTAAGACAATACGACAGCAGGTATCTAGATTGACACTTCGGTTTGAGGATGGAAAATCAAAACTTATAGGAGAAGGCTGGGAACCTGACTATACAGTAGAACTGAAAGAGAAAAGTACAGCAGTGACTGTAAGAGGCTTGTTTAAGGAGCTGGTAGAAGACGGTAATCCTTCCGCAGATGCAACAGACCTCAAAGAGTATTCATTGCCGCTGAAGGGGCAGGATGCAAAAACATATACCAATCCAAAACTTCAGTATTTTGTAGGTGAATATCGTGAAGATGGCCCACAAGAAGAGTATATAGGAATCTATAATGGTGAAAGAGTTTATAAAACATCTTTGGCAACAATTAATAACAAAGGTAAGATAACCCTTAAGGGAGTTGGATATATCACTGTAATTGCACAGGACATCACAACTGGTATAGATGCATGTGCTAATTTGGAAATTACAGCAACACCAGACACAATTGCAGCAAAGAATACAAAACTTCAAGTAGGTCAGTATATTGACTTAACAGAGATGCTGATTTACAAACAGGGCAGAACAACATTGACTGGTACCTTTAATAGGAGAGTTGTAGTTGATGATGCTTTGCGTAAGCAAATTGAAGACAGCAACTGTATAGAATTAGATGGAGACGGTGCAATTGTAGCTACAAATCCTGGTACAGTGACATTGAATTTGAAGGATGCGTATGTTCCAAATAAGAGTGCATCTGTAAAGGTGCAGGTTGCAGCGCTGGAACCTGTTAAGAATTTAAAAACAACATCTATCACAGATAAGTATGCGGATTTAGAGTTTGTACATTCTGGTTTTGCAACAGCATTCCGTATCACAGTGACAGATGGAAGAAACAGTATTATGAGCAGTGCTTATGTTGATAAGGATGACGTTAATGCTGTTTATAATGCAAAAACCAAGAAATATACTTATACATACAGAGTGAATGGATTAACCAAGAAGTCAAAGTACAATGTAACAATAACAGCTATGTATGAGACAAGTAAAGGGGTACTTGTGCCATCTAAAGATGCAAAGAAATCCTTCACAACAACGTTAATGCCGGCAAGCTATGTATCTTTGCCCAAATATGCAAATGGTGCGGCGCCAGGGTATGTTGGTGTGAAGCTGCTGACATTAAACAACACGAGCTTTGTTTCTGGAAATACTTATACACTCACAGTAGGCGGGGAGGCATTGAATCCAGGCGCCAGATATGCAAAGACAGATACATTGACATGGACAAGTACAAACAAAAAGGTAGCAACTATAAAAGCGAATGCGGGTACTTATACAGCGACATTGAAAGCGGTCAGAGCAGGCATTACCTATATCGAGGTAAGATCTAAAATTACAAAAGCTTTGATTGCAAGATATCAGTTATATATTGACCCTGTAGGTGTAGGAACTGCATCTGGATATTACGGTGAGAACGAGAAGTTGCCGTCCGGTACACAGAATACTAGTGGGCGTTGGTGGATAAGCGACATAGAAACATTTCCAGGCAATTATAGATTGATTTCATTTACAGCGCAGGCGGATGGTTATTATAACTTCGAGGCTGGTTACTATGATGAAGATTACTACTTCGAAAATGAAGGCTATCTGTGGTTATTTAACAAGAACATTGGAACTGGTTTGAATACAGATAGGCTTCATGATATGGCAATGGAATTTGGTACTGCTCCTGAATGCCGGATGAACGCGGGTCAAACCATATGGATTGCAGTGGGAAGTGATAGAGATTTATCAGATGGTCTGGAGACAACTGTTTACGTATCATTGAATGACTATTAAAATTATAGCCAGAAAAGCAGCTTTTCAAAAATGAACTGCCAATAAAAAACAATAGCTAAGGAATGGGGATATGACTGAAATAAGTCATATCCCCATTTGTGATAAAAAGATATATTATATCATGCAGATAAGAAATAGATGTGGATAATATAATAACAAATAAATTACCAAAAAACAGCAGCCAAAGTTCCGGCTGCTGTTTTTGGATTTCGTAGAAGGGCGCAATCTACGAAAAATTTTGCAAGGCGCAGGACATTGACAATTGCATACTTTACAGTAGGAAAATATTGTGTTTTATACACCAAACGGATATAATACAGTTAATACTGGGAGGTGTATCATGGACAATAAACCAAATGTAAACATTGGAGTACAGAGATTTGACAGGATAAGGGAACAAAATTCATTCTATATAGATAAGACAGGGTTGATAAAGGAATGGTGGGAAACGGGCTCAGATGTTACGCTGATTACCCGTCCAAGAAGATTTGGAAAAACACTCAATATGAGTATGATTGAATGTTTTTTCTCAAATGAATATGCTGGAAGATCTGATTTGTTTGAAGGACTCTTTATATGGGAAGACAAGTCCTCTGAAGGAAATTACAAATACAGACAGCTTCAGGGAACGTTTCCGGTAATATTTATGAGTTTTGCCAATATAAAAGCGGCAAACTACGAAAAAATGGAATACAAAATTACTGAAGTGATTGCGAAGCTGTATGCACAGTACAATTATCTTCTGGAAGGGAACCTGCTCACTTCGAATGAGAAAAAATACTATGAAACTATCCGTCCTGGAATGAGTGATGAAATAGCTGCCGGAGCTATTAACTTTATGACTGGTTTTCTGCAGCGCTATTACGGCAGGGATGTAATTATATTGTTGGACGAGTATGATACCCCAATGCAGGAGGCATGGCTGTCAGGATATTGGGATCAGGCTGTTGAATTTTTCAGGGGATTATTTAATTCTACATTTAAGACAAACAACCACATATATCGCGGCATCATTACAGGAATCACAAGAATTTCAAAAGAAAGTATCTTTTCTGACCTAAATAATTTAAAAATTGTGACCACAACCTCCGATAAATATGCATCTTATTTTGGTTTCTCAGAGGATGAGGTATTTGCAGCGCTTGATTCCATGGAATTAGGACATGAAAAACAGGGTGTAAAGAAGTGGTACGATGGATTCACATTTGGAACACACACAGACTTCTACAATCCATGGTCAATTGCTTCATTCATTGAAACGAATGGTGTTTATGACACTTACTGGTCGGATACCAGTGGGAATGGACTTGTAAACTCTCTGATACAGCAAGGCGATTCAGCACTTAAACAAACAATGGAATTGCTTATAAGGGGGGGAGGATTCCGGACAGTGCTGGATGAACAGATAGTGTTTAACCAGCTTGAAAATGATGCCGGGGCGGTCTGGAGCCTGCTTTTGGCTACAGGATATTTAAAAGTAGTAAATCTGGAATATATTAAACCCGGCAGCACACTGGATCCTGCAGCGGAAGGAGATATCCAGTATACGCTTTCGCTCACAAATTTTGAAGTGAGAAAAATGTTTAGAAAAATGATAAAGAGGTGGTTTGGAGGGACTGCGAAAACAGCCTATAATGACTTTATCAAAGCGCTGCTCATTGATGATAAAAAAGCAATGAACCGCTATATGAATCGCGTAGCGCTTGCCACGTTCAGCAGTTTTGATACTGGAAACAGGCCATCTGAATATGCGGAACCAGAACGGTTTTATCATGGGTTTGTACTTGGACTCATGGTAGACCTCGCAGACAGATACGCTGTCACCTCTAACCGTGAAAGCGGCTTTGGACGCTATGATGTAATGCTCGAACCATTAAATAAAACGGATGACGCCATCATACTGGAATTCAAGGTACACGACCCCGATGATGAGCATGACCTTACGGAAACCGTAACTGCAGCATTACAGCAGATAGAGGAAAAACGCTACGCCGCAGCATTGGAAGCAAAAGGAATTCCATCCGGACGCATCCGTAAATACGGATTTGCATTCCAGGGAAAAGAATGTTTAATTGGATAAATAATGGAATATAAAACTCCTAATGTAAAGTATGCAATTGTCAAAAGACAATGGACTTTATGTTGGGAGTTTTTTAGTGGGAAAATATATGGATAAACCAGAAAATGATTCAAAAGATCATGAGCAAAAGAAAAAACTACTGATAACCGGTTCGACGTTTCCAAGATGGGAAGGCGATACAGAACCACGCTTTATATTCGACTATGCAGACGCTATGGCAAAATACTATGACGTGACAGTCCTGGTTCCGGCAGCGCCTGGCGCAAAGGACAGGGAGAGAATGTCAAATGTAAATGTGATTAGGTATCATTATTTTCCTATTCATAAGTGGGAGACATTGTGTTATCCGGGAGCGATCGTTCCAAGAATTAAAGAAAAGAAGATACGATTATTTTTAGTTCCATTTTTATTCCTTTCCCTTTATTGTCATCTGAAAAAGATACTTCCAAAATATGATATCGTACATGCGCATTGGCTGATACCACAAGGAATTGTCCAGTCCTTCTTTAAGGACAAGCCATATATTGTGACCGGGCATGGAGGAGATGTTACCTCGTTAAATAAAGGACTGTTTCGCAGATTAAAACTCAGATGCTTGAGGAATGCCAGACAGGTGACAGTCGTCTCAGAACATTTGAAAAAACGTGTACAAGAACTAGTTCCAGAAATAAATCCCAGCGTGATATCAATGGGGGTTAATACAAAAAGTTTTGGACAGCAGTATCGGGTACCAAATTACTTTGGACAGGGAGATAAAAAGGTTGTTCTGTTTGTTGGACGTTTAGCTGAGAAAAAGGGAGTTACATATTTAATAGAAGCAATGAAACAGATAGATGCTGTACTTGTGATTGTGGGCGATGGACCGTTAAGAGGCGAATTACAATCTCAAGCAAAACATCTGGGAAGCAATAAAGTACAATTTCTTGGTGGAAAAACACATGAGGAGCTAAAAACAATCTATGCATCATCTGATATCTTTGCAGCGCCATCTGTGACTGCTAAAGATGGAGATCAGGAAGGATTTGGGTTGGTTATGTTAGAGGCCATGGCATCAGGACTGCCAGTCGTCGCAAATGATTCTGGAGGAATCTCACAACTAATTGAAAATGGTGTTAATGGGCTATTATGCAAGGAAAAATGCGTATGGCAGTTAGTAGATAATATCTGCAGTCTGCTAAATGATTCAAACTTATACCAGCAAATTGCAAAAAATGGAAGAGACACAGTAATGAAATACGACTATACAACGATTGCTCGAAAGTACCATGAAATTATAAAAAATTACTAATTTTCAACGAGACATGTACCTTGACAATTTTATACTTTACATTAGATTGACAATCTCTTAATGAGAAAAACAGCCCTAAAACTCATCGGACAACATGGTATGTTCCTGGTACAACATTGCATTAATTCTCGAGTAAACAGCACTTGCTGTTCACTCCATCGCCGTGTTATCATCAGTCAACAATGCCAACCGCATTGCCTACTTCCTCCGCCTTGCACTGGCACAAACATCAAGCACTGTTTACTTCAAGATTAATGTAACGCTGTACTATAAAGTTGAACTCCAAAAATTGAATTAATAAGTATATTAAATCTGATGCAAAGTATGAGATTGTCATAGTTGCATCAGATTTTTATGTTGTTAGCAAAACCATTAATTAAACCATATTATTAGGTTTATTTATAATGACACTAGAACTTGATAGGATTAAATAATAGCAGAATTAGTAAGATTAAATGGGAAAACAGTACCAAACAGCAATTCATATTATATACGTAATGCCATATGGCAAAACCAGACTATAAATAGAATGAGGTCTTTCATGAAAAGAATACTGTTAAATTATATTTATCTGAGTAGGAAACACGCAGGAGGAAAAGATCAAGTAGGATTAAATTTACTAAAAGGATTTTATGAAAATGGTTTCAGTAAGAATATGATCATTATATGTTATGACTATTCTGTGGAAGTGATTCGTACACTTGCCCCTGATATCGAAATATATCAAATTAAATCAAAGAAAATGAAAAGCGAATTTAGCAGACTTTTTTTCCAAATGTATTTTAATACTATATATTTGCCTGCAATTGTAAAGAAAAAAGGAGTATCGTGCCTTTTTCATTTATCAATCAATAATGGACTAAGAAAATTACCCTGCAAAACTGTTACACTTCCACATGATATTAAACAGATTGCACACCGAAAAATTGGCACGCAAAAAATCTCAACATACAAATATTTATTGTATAAAATAATTTATTATTTAGATTTTGTACATGCAGATCAGATTATAGCAATCAGTGAATGTGACAAGAATGATATCTGTCAGTATTATCCACAGTTTGTGCCGAAAGTAACTAGAATTTATAATCCAATAATGTTGTCAGATTATAACGCAACTATATTACCAGTTTCATTTCCTTATATTTTAGCAGTTAATATACAATTTTTACACAAAAACACAATAACATTAATTAAAGCATACGAAAATATTCAGAATGAAATTGCACAGAAATTAGTATTAGTTGGCAACATTCCAGACCGCGTAAAATTCTTAGTTGAGTACGTAAAAGAACATCATTTGGAAGAAAAAGTAATTTTTACAGGATTGGTATCTGAACACGAAATGGATTATTGGATAAGAAATGCGGATTTATATGTTAATCCTACCTTATTTGAAGGATTTGGCATGACAGCTGTTGAAGCCATCTGGAAACAAACTCCTTGTTTAGTATCTGATATTGCTGTAAACAAAGAAATTACAAAAGGATTATGTTATTATTATGGCCCCGCTGATGATATAGACGCATTATCCACTAAGATACTTATATGTTTAAAAGAATCATTATCTCCCGATAAGCTGTCTGCAGCTTCTGAAGAAATGAAAGCATCATATAATTACCATTTTATTAGTAAAGAATATATAAATTGTTTTAAAAGAGTAATTAAGGAAAATAGTGATAATGATAAGTGTAATTATTCCAGTGTATAATGCAGAGCAGTACATTAAAAGGTGTTTAAATTCCGTATTAAATCAAACATTTAATGACTATGAAATAATCATGGTTAATGATGGTTCAACAGACGGATCGTTAGAAATAATGAATAATTATGAAAGCCAAAACAATAAATTAAAAGTGATAACACAGAAGAATTTAAAGGCAGCAGCGGCTAGAAATACAGGATTAAAGTATGCTTCAGGAGACTATATAGCTTTTATAGATGCTGATGATTATGTACATAATGATTATTTAAGAATTTTATATGAAAATATGGTGCACTTTAAAGCAGACGTAAGTACTTGTGGATTTTATAAATCATCTAATGCCACTTTTCGTATAACAGACATAAGCAAAAATATTCCATATACACGAACAAATATCGATGTCATGTATGAATGTTGTGACATAAACAAAACTGCGATTACAAGCCCTTGCTGCAAATTATATAAACGCGAACTATTCGATAATATTTGGTATCCAGAAGGAAGGACTTATGAAGATCTTGCAACTACACATAAAATTCTGTATCGTGCCCAATGTATAGTAACTACACCATTAGAATTATATTGCTACTTTAATACTCCAGAAAGCGTAGTACATGGAAAATATTCCTATCTTAATTTTTATTCAGAAAACCTTGCACAGGATGAACGTTTAATATTTTTTGAAAATATAGGAATTGATGAACTTATTAAAAAAAATATGATTGCAGTTGAAAGAAATCGTATAACAAATTATTGTAGAGGAACCTTGTATTTATCGGGATATGAAACTGAATGCAAATTATTAAAGAAAAAATATAATATTACTTTTGAAAATTTAACAGCCAGATATAGAATAAAGTTAATTGATTACATAATTTTTAAAGGATTTCAACTTTTTTCTTTCTTTTTTGTCCATTGCTTATACAAAGTGTACGAGTTTCTAAATAAATTAAGTTAATGTTTTGTTTAAAAAGATGAGGAATTAGAATGAGTAAAGAAGGAAATATAGGGATAAATTGTTTGAGTTTTGACAGTTTAAAACGTTGCGGAGCAGAAGAAGTATTATTAAATCTATGTAAAGGATTTAATTATTACGGATATGAGAATAAATTAGTGTTTTTTTGTTATGAGAGTACTAAAAAGAATTTGGAATTAATATGTCCCTATGCAAAATATGTAATATTTAGTGATCGAAAGAAACTTAAAAATACGATTCTTTCAAATATATATATACAAACGGTAGAATTCCATAAAATTTATTTAAAATACAATTTGAAGCTAATATTTTTTGCAAATGCAGGAATTGGATTGATAAAATATAGACTTCCTGTTATTGTTCTGCCACATGATATCCAATCGGTATCTCATCCAGAGATACAAGTTAGTAAAAGTAAACTTAAACGAATTATTTATAAGTGTTTCTATAAGCTATTTTATACCATAGATTTTTTACATGCAGAAAAAATTATTGCAATTAGTAAAACTGACGAAAAGGAAATTGTTAAGTTCTATTCTCGATATAGAAACAAGGTACAGTGTATATATAATCCTATAGATATCTTTCAAAACTATACAATCGAAAAAGAAAAGGAGAATTATATAATTGCTGTAAATATACAATATAAGCATAAAAATGCTATTACATTAATCAAAGCATTCGAATTAGTGCTTAATGAATTAACAGATATGAGTCTTTATTTAGTTGGTCAAGAATCAGAATGGACACAATATCTTAAAGGTTATGTTACTAAACATAATTTAAATTCAAAGATACATTTCTTAGGGTTTATTCCCCGAGAAGAATTATTATCTTTATGGAAAAAGGCTAGATTATATGTAAACCCTTCTTTATATGAAGGATTTGGAATGACCTCCGTAGAAGCTGTTCTGCTAGGTGTTCCAACATTGTTATCCAATTTGCCTGTAAATCGAGAAGTTACACAAGATTTGTGTTATTACTTTGATAATTATAAGAATGCTGATTTATTGGCATCACAAATTTTAAATATATTAAAAGCTCCAATAAATATTAATGAATTAAAGGAAAATCAGAAAAAATTAGCTAATAGGTATGATTACAAACGCATCAGCGCATTATATTGGAAATTATTTGAACAGATTGGAAAAACGAATGAAAGATAAAATTATAACTATTACCAGTAGGTCTTTCACAGATACTTTTTTACTTAAATTAATTTTGGTGGTTCTTATAGCACTAATCAGTTTAATCGACATGAAGGATATTATGACAATTCATATTGCAACAGATGAATTTGGCTATTGGACTGCCGCTGCTGATTTTGTTGGATTTGATTGGAGTGAGTGTGCTTCATTAAATACATATTATTCCTTTGGATATGGTTTAGTTTTAGCACCTTTACTGTTGCTTATAAAAAATCCTATTGATGTATACAAATTAGCACTTATATTAAATGTATTTTTTATTCAGCTATCGTTTTTGCTTTTATGTAGTATTTTTGAAAATATATCTGAAAAAATAAGTTCTAAAAAAATATTATTAATTTGTTTTTCTGTATCATGTTATGCGAGTAATGTATTTAATACAAAATTAACACTGTCAGAATGCTTTTTATGGTTTTTGTTTATCGCAATTGCCTGGCTTTTGAAACGGTATTTATATTCCAACAGTTTTAGATGCCTTATTGGCATCATTATTCTAAGTGGTTTCATATTTATGGTTCATATGCGGACCATTGTTGTTTTTTTTGCAATATGTATTGTTCTTGGTATAAATTATTATAAAAGATATTCCCCCAAAAAGGGCTATAGAGCTATTATAGGATTTATTTTAATACTATTTTTGCTGTTAGGGATAGAAGAATATATAAAAGGTTTGTTAATTAATGCTCAATATGCAAATACAAATGAAACTGTATTAGCAATGAACGACTTTAATGGACAGGCTAGTAAGTTAAAATCTCTAATTAGTATTAATGGGGTAATTTCATTTATTGCCAATTTTTTAGGAAGAATATTTTATCTTGGATATTCTACATTTTTAATTACATATTTTGGGTTTTATCATTGTATTAAGAAAGTATTTGATTGGTATAAGGGCATTTACAGTAAATGGCACTATTTTTGCATATTTATACTATTATCAATAATATTTGCATTAGGGATTTCGTCGCTTTATATGATCTATCTGCAAGATAACAGGCAGGATATATTGTATTACGGACGCTATAATGAATATTTGATCGCACCAATTTTAATTATAGGAATCATAGAATTAATTACTAATCAGAACAGAAAAAAGTTATTATTTATGTTCTGTGGAATACAATTAATCTTGACATTGTTAATATCTGTGGTTATCAAGGAATATAACATGACCACTCCTTTAGATGCCTCTATTCCTGCATTATATTACTGGCTTAAAAAAAATAATTTTCATATATATTCATATTTTTCAGCGTCTCTATTAATAATATTAATTGCAATATTTTTATGTTTTATTGTTACAAAATTAAAATTTGAATCATTAAAAGTTTTAATTTTAATTATCACTGTAAGTTGTTGTTGGATTCATTTAGGACACAATTCTTATGCCATTAGTGATACCCATAAGCATGATGAGGCATATAATGATGTATATGAAGTTATACGCAATAACCTATCAGAGACAACTGATTGTTTTTATTGTTTTAATGAATCTGATAAAGAAAATACATATTATTTTATGGGTATTGATAGGATACAGTTTATGTTAAAAGATGAAATAATATATTTTAAAAATATAGAATTTTATGACGACATACCAGTCGATTCTATTATTGTAATAAGAACAAAATCAGATTGTTTGAATGATTTTGTAGATATGCCAAAAGAATTATTAAAATCTGATGAATTTATTGTTTATCAAAAATAGCAATAAGCTAATTACTACTAAAAAAGTGAGGAATTACTATGAATAAGGTTTATATTAATATACTGAGTAAAAAAGGGAATGATGGCGGTAGTAAAGCAAGATCAGATATTAATAGAGTTTTAAGAGATCGTGGATATACCGAACTTGCAATTCCTTTTTTGAACAACTGTTCTTCTATTCTTAAAGCAATAAAAAAATTAATATTGAATATTGACGGTAATTCTACTGTTGTAATGCAAGTACCTATGGGAAGAAAATTATCGTTATTCCTGTTAATTATTCATAAGTTAATACGTTTTAAGCTTATTATTATCATACATGATATAGAAGAACTTAGAAAAATATATATAAAACGAAAATATCAAATAACTGTTGAACGTAAATTCTATCAGAATTGTGATGTTCTTATCTGTCATAATAATAATATGAAAAATCATTTAATAGGAAGAAATATTTCTGCTAATAAAATAATCCCAATCGAGATATTTGATTACATATTAGATTCTGATGAACAAATCAATTGTAATATTAATAAAAACATTTTAATTATAGCAGGAAATCTAACCCATGAAAGATGTCCTTACGTATACTTGCTTAAACAATTATGTTTAAAAAATACACAAATTGTTTTATATGGTTTTGGGTATGGTAGTGAAGATGAGAAAAATGAAAAAATTTCTTATCAAGGTTGCTTTTCTCCTGAAGAAATGCCCAATATCCTTGAAACAGGGTGGGGATTAGCATGGGATGGAGAAAGCTTAGATAGTTGTACTGGTGATACAGGGGAATATCTAGTATATATTAACCAACACAAAATTTCATTATATTTGTCTGCTGGATTACCTGTAATTCTTTGGGAAAAATCAGGGCTAGCACCCTTTATTAAAGAAAATAAAGCTGGAATAGCTATATCCTCTTTGAGGAATATTGAAAATATACTTAAGCAAATTACGGATGAACAATATAAAGAAATGCAAAATAATGCACGAAGTCTTGCACAAAAACTTCGAAAAGGTTATTTTGCACACACTGCAATTGAAAAAGCAGAAACGATTTTAAATATATAACTTATTGTATCAATGCAAAGTGATACATTATAGTTGATAAGAGGATGATAAATATTGAAACAACATTCTATATTTCATAATTTTATAATGAGCTGTGCTAGAGTCTGTTAATGATTTCTTAAAAAATACTTGTCAAATTGAACACTCCAGACATAGGAGTTGCTGTAATTTTGCAGTCAACTTGGTGTCTGGTCTTGCTGCATACTCTTTTTTACCCAAAAAACCATCTATTTATGCCGAAAACGTGGCTTTTACATAAGTATTTTCATCGAACTCATATTAAATATTGCAAATTTATTTAAAAGGAGACCTAATGAAATCCGTAAAGGAAAATATTCTTAAGCGCACGCGTAATACAAATATTGATTTATTAAAATTATGTGCTTCTATTGGCGTAATAGGATTACATACCTTTAAATACGATGCTGCCCCAATACTTTATTATCTCTGTTGCTTTTCTGTACCTGTATTTTTTATGGTAAGTGGATATTTTTTATTAAACAGGGCCACGTCTACGGGGGGGGGGTATTTCACCTCAAAAATAGCCTCCATAATACGAATAGTAGTTTTATGGAACATAATACGCTTTTTGATATCTTTATCAGGTATTCTTATTGGAAAAAATATATCCGAATATTCGATAACATACTTAATAACACAAATTTTAAAAAGCCTTTTACAAAAGGGAAAAATGTGGCATTTTTGGTATTTAGGTGCATTAATCTTAATATATCTGTTTCTGTTTTTATTTAACGGTTTATATAAAAATATTTCACTTTTTAATAATAAAAAACTTTACTATATGTTCCTATTGTGGGGAGCTGCAATATTATGTTCAGTTACAATGCAGACATTTTCCGTGTTTCAGGGTAAGTCCGTACAGCAACACATAATTCAAACTTTTAGGCTGTGGAGCTGGATTCAATACTTTATTCTTGGAGGACTAATACCTCACATACATCCAGTACTGTTAAAGAAAATATCTGATAAACAACATTTACTGCTATTATGTATTATTTCTATATTTATTGTCGGGTATCAATACACTATCAGTAACCATATTTTAAACACCAAGTTTGCAGAGTATTTCTATGACAGTATATTTGTAATCATATGGGTATTTATACTGTTTACATATGTAGTGAGGTTACATATTTCAGCTAAATGGAACAAATATATATCAGTATTCTGCCCTCTGACATTGGGTGTTTACATTGTACATCCATTGGTTATGAGTAGTATAGTTGGAAAATTAAATTCCATACCGAATTATACAGCAGCTATATGTAGTTTTATAATAGTACTTATCACTTCATTCACTGGAGTTTGGGCGTTAAGCAAAATCAGGTTCATAAAAAAATATTTATTAACATTATAAATCTATTGGGGAAGAGGTTCAAAATTTGAAACAACATTCTGTATTCTATAACTTCATAATGAATGTTATTTTGACGGTGTCTTCTTTTATTTTCCCGTTGATTACCTTTCCTTATGTCTCCCGCATTTTATTGCCAGAAGGAACCGGAAAGGTTTCTTTTGCTGCTTCTGTAGTTAATTATTTTTTGCTGCTTGCACAATTAGGGATTCCTACCTATGGTATCAGGGCATGCGCAAAGGTAAGAGACAATAAAGAAGCGCTTAACAAAACCGCACAGGAAATTTTTGTAATCAGCATTATTATGTGTATTGTTTCCTATGTATTGTTTTTTATCGCAGTTTTTTCTGTTCCACGTCTGTGGCAAGAAAAAGAATTGATGCTTGTCACCAGTGCGACTATATTATTCACAACAATCGGTGTAGAATGGTTTTTTAAAGCAATAGAGTTGTATTCTTATATTACGTGGCGTTCAATAACATTTAAATGTATTGCACTGGGAGCCATGTTTCTATTGGTACATGAACAGCAAGATTATATTAAGTATGGTGCAGTGTCGATATTTGCTTCATCTGCTTCAAACATCCTGAATTTTGTATACATTCAGAAATTTATAAATCTAAAAAAACGCTGTAAACTGGAACTGCGCATTCATATGAAACCAATCCTTATTTTTTTTGCGATGTCCTGTGCCACAACAGTTTATCTGAATATGGACACGACGATGTTAGGCTTCATCAAAACAGATACAGATGTGGGTTACTATAATGCTGCTGTAAAAATCAAGAATATGTTAGTTGGTATCGTGACGTCATTGGGTGCTGTATTATTGCCCCGGGTTACAGTGTATTTGGAGAAAAAAGAGCAGAAAAGGTTTGAAGACCTGTCCGTAAAAGCGATACAGTTTGTTCTGTTTTCATCAATTCCGATGCTGGTATACTTTACATTGTTCGCAGAACCCAGTATGCTACTGCTGTCAGGAAAAGAATATGAAAGAGCCATATTGCCAATGCAGATAATGCTTCCGACATTATTGTTTATTGGACTAACTAATATCATGGGGATACAGATTCTGGTGCCAATGGGAAAAGAAAGCAAGGTATTGGCTTCTGTCATTGCAGGGGCAGTCGTTGATTTAGTTTTAAATATGATACTGATTCCAAAATATTCTGTATCAGGCGCAGCAATTGGAACAGTCACAGCAGAAGTAATTGTATTTATTTATCAATATTTTTCTGATAGAGAACTGTTCCAAAGGCTATTTTCCAAAATAAATCCGTGGAAAATAATAACAGCAACAATTGCTTCTGCGTGTATGTCAGTATGGATTTTAAAACTGAATGCAGACCTTCCTGTTGTATTAATAATGTCCTGTATATGTTTTGGGGGAATATATATAATGAGTCTGATAATACTCAGGGAAAGTTTTATTTTGGAGTTGTTTAGGCTCATGAAAAGGTAGTAGTGGTTTGTTTTGTTGTTTTACAGAAACTGAAGACTTTTTGCTATTTTTTAAAATACCATTATATGTATAATTAACATCCGTCTTTACACTGTATAATAATCTTACATATAGCATCTACATCTTCAATTGCCAAGTCTGCATACAAGGGTAATGTTAAAACACGCTTACTGATATGCAATGCTATTGGAGTAAGACTTACATCGTATTCTCTATGGAAGCATTCAAAAGTATTTGTCAGTGGGTAGAAATACTTTCTTGCTCCTATTCCAGCATCTGCAAGTTTTTCAAAAACTTGATTTCGGCTAGAACCAAATTTTTTTTCATCAATAACAATTGGAAAATATGCATAATTTGATTTAACATTTTCCTGAATTTGATTTAGCTGAATGCCTTCTATTCCTTCTAAACAGTTTCGATAATGCTCCACTACTGATTTACGTTTTTTTATCTCTTCTTCGACATGTTTTAAATTGCAAATTCCCATTGCTGCACAAAACTCATTCATTTTAGCATTTGCACCTACTCCATCTACGATCTCTGGCCCCCGAATGCCAAAATTTTTTAATCTGTAAATCCTTACTCCAAAATCAGGATCATCAAAGCAAACTGCTCCTCCTTCAATCGTATTAAAAACTTTTGTAGCATGAAAACTAAAACATGATACATCGCCAAATGTTCCAACTCCTTCTCCATTATAGGTTTCTCCAAATGCATGGGCTGCGTCATATATTACTTTCAGATCATATTTATGGGCAATTCGTTCAATTTCCTCAATATTACAAATATTTCCATAGACATGAACTGGTACAATTGCACATGTTCTATCTGTGATAAGCGATTCAATCTTATTAACGTCTATAGTAAAATCAACTGGATTAATATCACAGAATATTGGAGTCAATCCATTTCTTACAATAGCATGTGTTGTCGATGCAAATGTAAAAGGAGTCGTAATTACTTCACCCTGTAAATTCAATGCCTGCATTGTAAGTTCCAGAGCCATGTGCCCATTTGTCAGTAAATCTATATTGGGAACCCCCAAATATTCCTTCAATTCATTCTGCAATTGCCTATGTTTTACACCCATATTGGTAAGCCAATGTGTTTCCCAAAGTTCTTTGATTTCATCTATATATTCATTGAGCGAAGGCATAGATGACCGGGCTACTAATATATTATCCATTTCTTATCCTCGCTTATTTTTTGTTATCTTAATTTTGTTAATGGACAGTTCAATTAGGGACAATAGCATAAAGCGTAAATGTTGATGACATAGCACGATTAAATCGCAGATATACTTTATAACCTATATTTAATTTTATAATATATTCTGATATTTTTAAAATATTATAGATATCAAATCCTACAGTTACAGCAAGTTTGGGTAGGTTTTTACAAATAATCTTTTCCAACCCTTCAAGAGCCTCTTTAACTCCCTCAAAATAATTAATTTTAATAAATGTAATTTTTTCCTCACCAAAAATATTATCAATTGGTGAAGCATACACAATTAACTTCTCACTATTTAATAATATTTTGCTATCTACCGCAATACTAGAAATTTGTTCATTTCCAGTATTAAAAGATAACTGTTCGATGCAATTCCATGCCCCAATCATACTTGGGATTATATTTTTTAAACAATTAGAAGCTAAATATTTATTTAATTCAATATAATTTTTAATGTCAGGCTCTATAGCTATAATTTTTTCATATTTATTATCGGTCTCAACAATAAATTCTCGAATAGTATCTCCGTTGTAGGCACCAATATCAAGAAAGACTTCATGGTCAGTCATGGTAAACACATCATTATTAAAAAAGCTCATTTCCTGTGAAAATCTATTTATTATGTAATCTGCATTTCCTGTTAACTTTGTTTTCAAAAATACTAATAAATTTTCCCTAGAATCGTTATCAGCCAAACAGTCATATAATTGTATAAACCTTTCTTCTACTTCTTCAATTTCATTATAAGATATTTTTTTATATTGTTCATAATGAACAATAAAGACATAAAATACATTTTTAATTTGTGGATAGAACTCCTTAATTTTTTTTCCCTTCTCATAATGTGAATGACCTAAAATAACATTAAATTCATGAAATTCCTTTGATATTGCCTCAATAGAATTCGGTATAAGTCCATGAAATTTTTGCTTACCCGACCAATTATCTACCCATACTTGAGAAATATTAATATTATTATACTGCAAATATTTAAAAACTGCATCAGCTACATCTCCACATCCCCACATAATTAAAGGTAATTGTTCACTTTTTAATCGAATTATTAGATCCTCACATATATTTTCTACATTTAATTTTTTCCTAAACTCATATTGGGTCATATGCATAATTGTTCCTTTCCATATATTTTTCATTCCAATCAACTTACCACATATGTATTACGCGATTATTTAAAAGACAAGACATTGATATTTATTCTTCAATACAATCTGCTTCACCTAATTGGTATGTGCTATGGTCTAGTTACTTTTATATTTGGAGGATTTATAATAAAGTGACTGTTAAATGCCATTGTATAAGCTCCTACATTTATGAATTGCAACTGATCATTTACTTTTAGTTCCCCCATTTGTTTAAGTTCTCCTAACCGATCATTTTCCATACATGTGCATCCACATAGTATTTGTATGTCAGTAATACTTCTGTTTTCAGTTATATTTGTGATAAAAGGTTGCTGTCTTTTTGCCATGAATGGATTAATATGCAGTAAGGTTCCATCTAATGTGACTATATTTACATCCCTAATTTTTCTTACGTTGATTACTTTTGTTACATATGAAACACAGGTGGCTAGTACTGATGCACCAGGTTCTAAAATCAAAACTGCTGCGGACGGAACAATCCTTTGTTTTAAAATGTCACATATTTCTTTAGCATATTCGTTCATAGTTGGTTTACCATTAATTATCTGTCCACCAAAAAAACCACCACCTATATCGATGAAAGATATATCAATATTATATTCATCAATTAAATTAATGACCTTATTAGCTAATGCCCTAAAAACTGCTAAGCTTCTTGTTTTGGTACTTGTATGCATATGTAAACCAATTTTTTTTACCCCCTTTTTCTTAAGCAAATCAAGTGCATACTTAAAATCATTAGAATTACAGTCAATTCCAAATCGACTTATTCCTTTTTCTGCCGTAGTTTCTCCTGGGCAAAGGGATTCCAAATCAAAATTAACGCGAATACCAACTCTCACATTATTGATAAAATTGACATTTTTGCATATCATTCTTACTTCGTCTAAGTTGTCTAAGTTCACATATGAACCTTCTGAAAACGCTGAATAGATGACAGATCCCTTACATGGTCCATTTAGTATCATTTTAGAAGGACTAATTTGCAAACTTGTACAATAGTTATATTCATCCGGACTTACAGTTTCTATAAACCATCCAAGCTGATTGCAGGCATATTTTATTAGTTCTTTATAATGATTGGTTTTCACGGAATAGCTAAAAATTATATTGTCTCCCCATTCATTTTTGAATGCCTGCATAAAATCCAGGCAATTATTACGAAATAAACTAAAATCAACTAAATAATAGGGTGTATTATCCATCAACCTATATACTCCTTTTTATAGTCATATCTATCATCTGAATATCCTTTTGTACAATATGATTATATTCTTTAACAAATAATTCGTCAGATATAGGTATTTTGAGAATCCAATTAATTATAGCCCTTGGAAGGTCAATACCAGCGCAATGACTAAAAGGATATCCACCACCAAAGCGTGCATTTAATTCTAATATATATACCTTATTATCAGAAACAAACACATCTATATCTAAGTTTCCTATATGTCCTAATACTTTGCCTAACCTTGTCCCAATATCCTCTAATTCTGCATTATTAACTACAATGGCACTATCAGTTTCACCTGAACGCATTGCAATTTTCTTTTTGATAATACTTGTCATATGATTACTTTCTAGATCATGTATAACATCAATACCATATTCCTGACCGTTTATTTTTTTTTGAAACACAACGCATGTATCAATATTTTCGGGAGTTTCATATTTTAGATATGTATTAAAAATTTCTTTTCTGACTTTTTTCCCAAAAACAATTAACTCCTCTTTATTGTCAGCTTCATATACTGCAATAGATCCCATTCCCCATCTTGGCTTAACCATAATTGGATATTGAATTTTTTTATTCGATATGTCAAGTAAGACATCTTCTTCATTTAAATATGTTTTAGGGCATAAATAACCATATTTATTGCAGAACATAGCCGTCTTCCATTTATCATTACATATATTGATGACGTTTTCATCTGATACTATTATGGTAATGCCATAATCAGCAAATAATGATTTATTTTGAGCTAATATTTTTAAATCTATATCAAATAATGGTATAATTATTTTTATGGAATTGTTTATACAATAATCCAATAAAAATGGGATATAATTGTTATCATATATTAAGGGAGTAATAACAAATTTATCAGCATAATAAAACGCTGGAGCGTTACTACTGCTGTTGCCAGCATGAACTAAACCTCTGCCTTTTAGTGCATCTTTAAAATACTTTATAAGATATCCTCTCCGCCCTGAAGACGTAAATAAAATATTGAACTTTTTATTTTTTTGCATATTTGTCATTATCCCTTTCATCTTTTTGTTATAGTCTTAAAAATTCCTAGAATGTAATGTATCTTACAAATGGCATAAAATATGGTTGCATTATTTCTACCTTCATGCTACACACCTAATATTCCATATCGTAACAAGCCTGCCTTGGTTTAGCAGAACATCCCTTATTTTTCTCATCATTAGTTCCCTTATACGATTTCTAAAATCTTTTCTATGTCTGTACATACAACACTGTCTCTATATCCCATGGCGAGTATTGTTCTATCCAAAATTTTGTATATTCTGGACAAATTTCCTTTATGCGCAATGGTAGTTTCCAGAAATCTTCCTGTTTATGATAGATACAAATGGCTAAGACAGGTTTATCACGTCTTATTGTTTTTATTGCACCATTAATAGCTTCCAATTCACTTCCTTCAATATCCATTTTAATAAAGCTAATTGTAGTGTTAATATCTTCATCAATTGATATAACTGGAATGGACGTTTCTGTAGGATAGTTAACTAGCCGGCTGCTATCCGCATCAGATTCAAAATATAAAGTAGTTGTACAACTATATACTCCCTTTTTTTTAGGATGTGTTTTTATTCCCTCGCTTTCTGCTACTTTACACACTTCCTTTAATTTCTCGTAATTGGTATCATCCAATTCAAATAAATAATAATTATTAATATTAACTTTATGTCTTAAAAACGCAGACAATGTATCACCTACATATGCGCCACAATCAATAATATTTTCTTCGCATTTCCACTGAATTCTATCACTAAAATACTGCTCATTTGGGGAACATACCTTCATAGACAGTGCATAATCTCCTGTCAATCGGTAAAGCAGCATTAATAGATACGTGTGTTTAGATTTTTTATCCAATAAATCATACACCTGTTTGTATTTGTCAATATTTTTTAAAATATCAGTTTTTGCATTATTGCTAAGTTCATTTCTGAATTCATTATCTCTGAAAGACGAAATCTTTTTATAATGGATACAAGCCAGCATATATCTTAATGGATAAATAGCAACAATAAAATTTCTGACTCGTCCTCGTATCCCTTTATTTTTTTTCCTCTTAATTCGTTTCATTTCATACTTTAAGACTTTTTTTTTCTGTATTTGTCGGTCAATTTTGCCTTCTTTTACATAATTATATAAATCATCCAGATTCCTTATAGTATTTACTTCCATAATCATCCTCCTGACCCATTATAAACATATAATAATTTATAATAAAAAATTTAGTTTCCCATACAAAATACTATTCTTCTAATCATTATAATTATCAATCATTTCTTTTTTGAAAATAAGGCTTTGATAATTCCTAAAATATAATAAAATGACTCTACTTTAAACAAAATAGAAACGCCTATATAAATCAATATACCCATAAATATTTGAATAATAAGAATTAAAACATTTGATATTTTCAAATAACATACAGGATAAATAATCCCCCCCATAAAAACAGATGCAATAATAGCAGGAAAAAGGTCCCTCATTTGATCAATATATTTATAATTCAATAACTTTCCATTTGGCCATGTATTTATAAACTGAGAAATAACACTATCCACTAGAGAACCATATGCTATTGCCATTACTCCGTGCGGCATAGTTATAAATAGTATTATTAATCCTGTAAAGCATTTTACTATCTGTAACTTTAAAACAAGATCGCTTCTCCCTATTGCTCTTATTGCATCTAAATTTGCAGTATGAATCGGCCAAAACATATATGTGATACAAAAAACCCTGAGATAGGGGATACACGGAAGCCACTTATCCGTCAGCAATATCTTTATAAGTGGTTCTGCGATAACAGATAACCCTATCATAAATGGAGCTAAAATATATACACTTACCATAATTGATTTTCGTGTTATATGCTTTACATACTGATGTTCATCTTGAACGCTGCTCATAGCAGGCAGCAGAACGCTGTCAATACTGGTGTTGACATTATTAACAATTAAATTTGGGAATTTATTGCCTTGATTATAAAGCCCCAAATCTGCCGGACTATATTTATGTCCTATTATCAATGCCTGCAAATTCGTATATCCTGTATCCAATAACGATGATGCCATTAGCTTCCACCCATACGAAAATAACTCAGCAAAACGTTTTTTTGAAAATACCTTTTTGGGCCGCCATTTAACTGTTATCCATAAAATACTTGTATCAACAAATATATTAATAAGATTCTGTGCAATCAACGCCCATACTCCGTACCCCCGATAAGCTAATGTTATTCCAATCACTGCAGCACAAATAGTTCCTCCTAACGTCGAATAAAAAAAACGCTTAAAAAGCATGTTTCTAGATACATATGCTTGCTGAACATTTTTTAAGCCCGCCACAATAATTGTCAAGCCTAAAACTCTAATCATTGATACCATTGAAACGTTGTTGTAAAATCTTGCAATTACTGGCGCAAATATAAAAATTAAAATGTATAATCCTGTACTCAACAATATATTTATATAAAAGACTGTTGAAAAGTCTAGTTCATCTGCGTCTTTTTTCTGAATAAGCGCATTCCCAAGTCCTGAATCGACAAATATCTGAATAATACTGATAAACACTGTAATTAATGCAATTGTCCCATATGTATCCGGACTTAGCAATCTCGCTAAAACTATGGAAACAATAAACATAACAATTTGGGCTCCACTTCTCTCAGCAAAACGCCACACAAAATTAAAAAAAATCCCTTTATTCCCCATACTTATATCTCATCATTTTTTAAATACTTTTGCATTATATATTTCCATAATGGATAAAAAAAATAACCTTCGTATCTATATCTTCTCAGCAATTTCCATATTCCTTTTTTCATATCAACATAAATAGAATAATATTCACTTGTTTTCAATTTTTTGGCAGCTTTAATACTGTTTGCTTTTGAAATTGAATTAAAGATGATGTTATCATACTCTTTTTGGCAACACTGAAATTTGACAAGCCCTATTTTCTTTTGTATATATTGATCATATTTAAAATGTGTTAATTCATTATATTCATTTAAGTATGTTATTAATTGTGCCCATGTTTCTATCCATTTATTGACCTCTTGCATATTATTGTTATATGTTACACCATTTGGATTTTTCCAATTATATTGAGACATTACTTGTGGTAGTGCAACAATCTTTCCTTGATAAAGCGACCATGTTAACATCATATAATCGCCAAACCAATAAACATTGCCATTCCAGTCCATACATGTTCTTCTCAAAAAAAAGGAAGATGTGTGAACATACCATTTCATAAATACATCTTCTGGTGTTAAGGCGTATGTGTTTCTCCAATTATTAAATTTTTTAGTTTTATTATCTGTAAGATCATATTTTAGAGTATTGTGTGTGCACAAAGAACATTCTGGGTGATGTTCCATGTACTCATATTGAAACTGTAATTTATTTTCGTCAATCCAGTAATCGTCGCCTTCACATATGGCAATATATTTTCCTTTTATATGCGGCCATATGTATTCTTTCTCAATATCCACTCCTTTTGAATATTGGTTTTCCGACTGAAGAATGGCATAAATCTTTTCAGGATATTTGTTCGCATACCTTTTTATTATTTCTGCCGTTCCGTCATTTGACGCATCATCATGTATAATAATTTTATATTTTACTTTAGTTTTTTGATTTAACATGCCGTGAATTGACTTATCAATAAATTGAACACAATTATAAGCCAAACAATACACCGATATTTCTATTTCGTTTTCATTCATTCATTAGCTCTCCATATAATCTAGGTATAATTTAGAGCACCTACCGTATAATTTTACACAATATAGTTCTCTGTGCATAAAAGTTAATATCATTTCACATACAATTCAAAGTCATTGCTCATAGCAACGCATTTATATTTTCTAAAGCTTCCCTTCTCAAAATACCCTTTCCTTACAAAAAAAGTTTCCTCTTTGTTAATAGATATATCAGCAATATCTTTACAGTTAATTTCTAAATCCGGATTCATATACTGCAAAATATCCGCCCTGTAATAGTCGAAATAGCCATACTTTTCATTTGTTACATAAGTTATATTATTAATATTATTCTCATTCAAATAATCAGATAAATTTTTGCATGTATAATAATTGTCTCTAATGTATCCTTGATAATCTAAAAGCCAAATTCCTCCATAAACCCATATCATTGCGACTACTATAAAAGAACAAATTTTTACTTTTATTTTATTTAAACTTATAACAGACATCAATAAAACAGAAACTATCAGTGCTTTTAGAGTAATAACAATTTCCCATTTATCATACAAACATATTTCTCCATTGTATGACATATATATAACACCAACTATTGTAGCCTCTATTATTCGAGGCGATTCAACGTTGTTAAACGTATTTATTACAAAAAAAACACACACAAAATAGCCAAGAGTTATCCACAACCATTTTTTTATTAAACTCTTTTTGTTTAATAGACAGCAAAAACCTATAAGCAAATACGGTCCAATTATAAACTCATTGTATCTTCCATAGATTAAGATATCTAATCTATCAGATTCATAAATTGTACTTATCCCTGAAATACTAACTGTAAATACAAGCACAGCAAAGAGAAATAATGCAAGTTTATTTTGAACATTGTCTGAAAACTTTATAGCACGTCTTTCAAAATAAAAGAATTTTTGCTCCCAAATCCACACCACTGCCCATGCAATTATAAGGAAAGATGCAGACAATAAGTAGTATATCTTACCAATAATGCTTTTAACCATTAAAAATATCCCATCAATGCTTAACAAAAGATGTAATTTCCCGACCTGTCCATTAAAATCATTAGTATTTATTTTTCCCTTTGAGAGATACAGGGAATCTAAAAGTTTTTCCTTGAATGCCAAAATTATTACAGTTAAAATTATAATTTCCAAAGTAAAAATTAATATTTGTTTTCTATTGGATTTAGTAATAAAAAATTGTACAAATACAAATAATAGGACGCTTATCACTACGCCTAAAGAACGCATGTGAATCGCAAAAATATAGGGTGTAAACATCCCAAGCAGAATATAGTATGTCCATTTTCCATATTCAGATATTTTCATGATTAAGAATGTTATACAGATAAAAGTACAATATAAAATGCTCTCACATAATGTTGTTTTCGAAAAAAAAATATTACTTACATACAACGTAACACACAATGATATAATAATTGTTATATTTTTGCTTATTGTTTTAAATAATGTATTTGCTATTTTCGAAAGCAGTAAAAACGATATAACCTGAAAAATCAAATTTAAAAATATGGCTGCTAAGTATCTTTTTTCAAAATCTTTTATAAAAAAAAGCGGTACTAAAATAATTGAATATCCAAACGAATAATATTCATTATAAGACATAATGCCAGACCAATCATATCCATTCAAATAAGCAGCATTAGCCCAGTATCCAAATTCATCGCCTAAGTGATATAGCAAATTGTATTCACCAAATTGGTACATATATACCAGGAAAAGAACAATCAAACATATCATCAGTACACCCTTTTCCTTTACCAATATAATGACTTTATTTTTCATTATCCCCCCTAGTAAATACTCTAATACTAATTTTGTTCAAATTCTCCTGTAACCTGCAATGCTCTTTTTACGGCTTGTAAATATTTAAATCCATATTTTTCATCTGGTTCCAAGTGGCTTCCTTCTGCCCATTCATTCCATGCGGTAAAAAACAGATATTCTTTTCTATAATTATATTTGGCTCTTTTTATTTGCTCTGTAAAAAATTTTTCAAATAGCTCTGGGGACGAATTTCTTATTATTCGTGCGTAGTTATTTCTTCTTGCTGTATTATCCCAATTTGCAAATCCGCCTGGATAATATTGGTCGGGAATGTTGTGTTTTAATATACATTTCCATATTGTTGAGAAATAAACAATATTGCAAGGCTTTTTTATTTCACAATTAAATAGTTCAAGAAACTTTAATTTAACTATTCTCGGAATATACTCTACTGCCAAACTTCGATATCTCCATAAGTTTGAAATAAATTCTTTAAAATTTGCTGGATTCATAAATGAATATGTATACCCGGGTTCATACATAATATAACCGTCTATATAATTACTTCTTTTCTTAATACTATTTTTAACACAATACTTTGTTCCTTGTGCCATTATAAACAATCCTTCTAATCCATTATGCTGTGCCAACTCCTTCCAATAACTCATCATCTGATCAAAGCAAGGTATCAATTCTGGGCGATAAATGATTAGCATTGGTTTACCTTTTTCATAGATATATCTGCTATCTTTAAAGAAAGGGAGCAAATACTCAAAGTGCATTTTCCAGTCTTCTTTTGAACCATAGTTTTGCTCCATTATAATTTCTTTACTGCCACCATCCCATTTTTTAGTCCAGTGTTCATTTGCCCACGATAAACAAAATTTAATATTGAGGGTTTTATCTTCAAGGAAAGTTTCTACAGGCTTTTCCATTAATTTTTTTCCATTAGTAAACCAATAATGATAAAAGCAGAATCCATATATGCCATATTTCTTTGCATATTCAATTTGTGTTTTCATAACACCTTCTTTGGTTAAATCATAATAATTTTTTTTATATGGAATATGTGGCTGATAATGCCCCTTGAATAATGGTTTTGCTTTCCTGGTATTAGTCCATTCTGTGAATCCTTTCCCCCACCACATATCATTTTCAGGAAATGTATGAAATTGAGGTAAATAAAACGTAATAATTTTCATCGAACAATCCTTTCATCTATGAGTATATTTTAAACGATAGTATGATTTCAATACTTTATTCTGACTCCATCATTCTCAAATACATATCCCTTAACCCCCATGTTGGTTTCCAACCAAGATCAGATATTGCTTTTATGTCTAAATTATAAAAATGTGTAGGAGAAAATTTTTTACTACATTCTTTGTTTTCTATGATTTTAACTGTAATCTTATCGTCTGCAAGGTCATGCGCTGCCATTTGAGCCATTTCTCTTATTGAACAGTATGTTTTTGGATTCCCTACATTATAGGATTTTCCTTTTTCTCCTTTTAGTAGTACTGTTAAAATTGCAGTTATTGCATCCATTGTATATAAATAGCATCTTTTACTGCTGCCATCTGTTAACAGAATAATATCATCTCTATTCTTTATACACCTTGCGAATTCCGCAAATATTCTTGTATCATCCTTTTCTACTCCAGGGCCAAACGTCTGGGCAAGTCTTACACTCGTTGCCGAAACATTATATTCACCTGCATACGCAGCGCATAGTGCTTCGCATTGTCTCTTACTTTGTGGATAACAATTTCTGATCATTAGAGGATCTATATATCCAACATCTTTTTCTGATAATAATCTTTCATCCTGTGGAGCGCCATATACTTCCATAGATGAAAGATAAACAAAACCTTCTACTTGATTGCCCTTTGCCAGCTCAAGCATATTAATGGTGCCATTTACCGCTGTTTTTATGGTTTCTACTGGTTTATCAACAAAATACTTACTATTTGTTGGTGAAGCACCATGAACAATAAAATCTATTTTCTTTCCCATCTCTATTTTTTGTCCGATATCCCCTTGCAATATAGTGAGAACGTTTGAATTATTGCTAAAATCTGCAAACTTTTCATATGCCTTGGTTTTGTTCCGGACCAGTGCCGCAATATTCAACTTTAGGTCTAATACTTGATTGGCGTACATCAATCCCTTTATCAGGCTTGAGCCAATCAATCCGCTAGCCCCTGTCACTAGAATGGTTTTATATTTAAGTTTATCCCATGGCAAATTATTCGTATGAACTAACTGTTCTAAGTCTTCCAACCATATTTTCTTGTACAATCTGTATCCCCCATATAAATTTGTGCATTTTCCCTCGCATCCAAGAGTGCCCTCATAGTAAAAAAATCATCTGGTGTAGTAATTTTAATATTTTCCTGTGGTCCATCTACGAGATATAATGTGTGATTAAATTGCTTCATCATAGTACATGAATCAATGTAATCATATATTTTCTCTTTTTGCGCTTTCTTATGTACCTCTAAGATTTCATCTAGCCAAAAGCTTTGTGGTGCCTTTGCCACTCTGGAATGCGCTCTGTCAGGAACATAGTTGATAGACTCATCATCTTTTACAACTAATATTGTTTCATGTACTACTGAAGTAGTTATCGCAGATCCATTTTTTTTCACACAGGCAATATTATCTGATATTACTTTATCATCAATAAGGGGCCTTACCCCATCATGAATCAATACAATAGACTTTTTATCTCTACTAACTTCCTGAGCAGCTACCAGTCCTTTGTATATTGACATTTGCCCAGTATCACCACCAGGCACAATTTTTTTTACTTTTTCTATTCTAAATTTATAAATTAATTTTTCCAGATAAGATATCCACTCCTCCTTACAGGCAACTACAATAGCGTCAATTTCTGGATGGTTATCAAAAATTTCCAGCGTGTAAATAATAATTGGTTTTTTATGCATTTCCAAAAACTGCTTTGGAACATCCATTGAATGCATTCTTTGGCCAAAGCCCCCTGCGAATATAACAGCTATATTCATTCTAACCTATTTATCCTTTCTCCAATGTTCTATATAATCGACAACACAAGTACTAGCTTCTCCGCTTTCGCATATACCTACCTCAGTGAATAATTTTTGCAAATCTCTCTGATATTGCAGTTCATCAAATCTTAAAATTACCTCTTCTAATTCCCTATTATTTTGGGCAAGCGGAAACGGCAAGTCCTCAAGCTCAAAATAATAATCTCTTTCCTGTCTATATTTTTCAACATCTGTCGCATATAAAAAGCAAATTTTATTTTTGGTGGCAAAATCAAACATACAACTTGAATAATCTGTTATTAATACATCACATACCGCCAGTAATTCCTGCATATTATTATATGGCGTAGCATTTATAACACTATTATTATATTTTATAAATGTTTCCGCGTCAGAAATATTATTAGGATGTAGTCTTACCAGTATAACCCATTCACCATAGAAGCGCCTTTCCAAAGCTTTCTTAAGGTTTTCATAATTAAGCCGTAAAGCTTCCAGACCAAAATCTGCTCTAAAAGTTGGAGCATAAAGAGCCATTTTCTTATCTTGGATTCCAAAATATTTTTGTACATTTTCTAAATATGGTTTTGTATCTTTAAAAAAAATATCATTTCTAGGACTACCACACTCCAGAATATTACCTGAATACCAAAAGGCCCTTCTATAAATTTCAGAAGTCCTCTTACTATTTGATATATATAAATCAGTAATTTTAGAATTATATTTCAATGTTATCTTATCTATAAAAGTAATTTTATCTATAATATCCCCATATACTTTTTTCAGGCCGTAACTTCCATGCCATGTCTGTATATAGAGTTGGGGTTTTCTCTTTAATGTTCCATATTGCTTTGTATTACTGTCTATCCATATTTGCGAAGTTGCCAGTTCATAAGTAACAGATAGTAAATTATTGGGAACTCTTCTGACATTAGCTGGTAGGTCTTCCTTTATATTTTTTTCCAGAATCCATACCACATCATACTTTTCGTCTTTTTTCAACAATGCATCTGTAATATATTTAGGGTTATCCCCATATCTCTTTCCCTTCATATTGCAGCATACAACCTTTTTATCCTGAACTGGAAAGATTCTCATTATCAGATACAATACCGAAAGCAAAAAACCATACACCAAAAATAATATATTTACTATATACTGGCATAATTTATTTTTAACGGCAAAACGTTTTATTCTCTCTACCATTTATGTGCACTCTCATAATAAGGTTTCTTTTAATAGTTATTGTTTTTATTTACAATATACATGTTATTAGTTTGTTTACTTGTTCTTCATAAAATAAAAATCCGGATATTTAGAATCATTATAAATATTCATTTAACAGGTCATAATACTTTCTGGCTATTTTACAATAATCATACTGTTCTATAATTCTTCTGCCATTCTCTACAATTTCATGATATAATTCTTTATCGTCTAATAAACTATAGATATTATCTACTAACTGCCATACACATTTTTCTTCACACAGCAAACCATTCACACCATTTTCTATTAGTTGTGAGATTCCCCCAGAATCATTTGCAACGACTGGCAGTCCTGAGGCCATAGCCTCTAGCATAACCAAGCCAAAGCCTTCCTGATCCCCATCTTTAGCAGTCACAGAGGGTGCTGCAAAGATATCAGATGATGCATAGATTGTTTTTAATTCCTCATGTGTTTTTCCGCTAAGGAATTGTACTTTATTGCTTCCCAGATGTTTTGCTTGAGATTGTAATTCGCCTCTAAGTGGTCCATCGCCCACAATCACAAGTACAGCATCTATCTGTTTCATTGCTTCTATTAAATATGTAACTCCCTTTTTCTCAGCTAAACGTCCAACAAACAGAACAACCTTTTTATCTCCCTGTCCAAAGTAATTTGGTACCCGATACTGCTGTCCAAAACTTTTTGTATTAACCCCCATTGATATCACGCTGGGATTTATTTCTGGAACTAGTTCTTGTACACGTTTTTTCAAATGTTCTGAGACGACTGTCACCTGTCTGGCATTCCTCAAGCATCTGAGTTTTAATCTGCGAAACAGTCCTTTATTTAACGAGGTAACATCTCCTCCATGCCCGGTCACAATATATGGCTTGTCCTTAAAGAAGGACTGGACAATTCCTTGTGGTATCAGCCAATGCGCATGTACGATATCATATTTTGGAAGTATCTTTTTCAGATGACAATAAAGGGAAAGGAATAAAAATGGAACTAAAAATAATCGTATCTTCTTTTCTTTAATTCTTGGAACGATCGCTCCCGGATAACACAATGTCTCCCACTTATGAATAGGAAAATAATGATACCTAATCACATTTACATTTGACATTCTCTCCCTGTCCTTTGCGCCAGGCGCTGCCGGAACCAGGACTGTCACGTCATAGTATTTTGCCATAGCGTCTGCATAGTCGAATATAAAGCGTGGTTCTGTATCGCCTTCCCATCTTGGAAACGTCGAACCGGTTATCAGTAGTTTTTTCTTTTGCTCATGATCTTTTGAATCATTTTCTGGTTTATCCATATATTTTCCCACTAAAAAACTCCCAACATAAAGTCCATTGTCTTTTGACAATTGCATACTTTACATTGGGAGTCTGTTAATTCTTTTACTTGCTATCTGCTAAGAACCGCCAAACCTGTCTTTTCTTCAAAATCTTCTATGGAACCAGCGCGGGCCGCTGCCTTGACCCATCTGCGCAGCACCTCAATATCGTTCTGCCCCATAATCAGGTTCTTAAGCGCGTCTGGCAGCTCACCTACTTCTTCAAGTAATTCAACAATGTCTTCCGCTTTTCCTTCTGCTTTTCCTTCTGCTTTTTCACTATTTAGTAATCTTTCAAATGAACTGCTCATTCCTTCTGTATCTCCTTTCTCAAGCTGTTCAATAAACTTTTTCCGTTCTTCCTCGTTTATTTTCCTTACCACATTTGTAAACCACGTTATCCAGTCATTCATATCAGACTTTTTCATTGCTCTGACACGTGCAAACAGATCCGGAAATGTAGTTATCCAGTCTTGCCTGGTCTTATTCTTATCTGCCAATAATATATTGTCTACCAGTGTATTAGATTCCTTGATTTTGGATTGCAGCAGCTCATTGAGGGATATCAGAATATATTCAAAATCAGCTATATAATTTCCAAACAGTTCATTGGACTTAATAAGTTCCCTGAATTGTTTGGAGGCAGTCCATTTAAATTCACCATTATAGAGCACCATTGGAATGACTGCTGGTAATCTATATCCCTTTTTCTTTCTCTCATTTTCGTCAGAATTTTTGAAATAGTCAAGCCATATTGCTGTCATATAGATAAGCAGCCTAAAAGGCATTGTAAAATCATTATAGCTTTGCAATTCAAACAGGAAAAACAAATATACGTCGCTTTCATTCAGATGAGCCTTATATACCAAATCTGACTCATAGGTGTCAAACTGATCTGTAACGAATTCCTTGTCCACTAACTCTAAATCATTTTCAGTAAGCTCCATCATCCATTCAAGGCCTACGTACTTTTTTATAAAATCAATAAAGTTCTTTTTTATAGAAAATATCCTTTTGTATCCCTTATCATGTGGATTGTCTGTAAGATTATTCGTTTGGTTTTTGGAGGCATCTTTTGTATCAATATTATCCATTGGTTTCTCCGATATTATGTGCAGTAAATTAAAGGTTAAATTCATTATAGCCGTTTTCAGGCGATATATCAACATTTTCCTACTGTAAAGTATGCAATTGTCAATGTCCTGCGCCTTGCAAAATTTTTCGTAGATTGCGCCCTTCTACGAAAAATTATTTACTTCTTATTATAACCACATATTTGCTAATTTTTCAATAGCCAATTTTTGTATGAAGCAAATAAATCTGTTTATTTGGTAAAAACTAATAGAATAAAACAGATATTACCTTGTGTTTTCAAAAGAAATCATGAAAAAGAAGAGTATGTACTAATTTAATCCAAGCGCAATTCTTTTAAACTAATCATTTATTATTCAACATACAATATACCATTCCAAAGTATTTATTATAAGATAAATTCGTTAATTACCATTAATATACTTAGGAGGAAACTGATTAAGATGAAAATCAAAACTTATGCAGGAAAGAACTATTCAAACGGATTAGGAGAACCTAATGATATTTTAGACTTGAAAGAGACTTTTAAAGAAGTAGCCTTATCCTGGATTGCTGAACAATCAACTATGCTGAAACCGACCAGCATTAATAGGTACACCTTTTTGTTAGAAAGACATATTATTCCTCAAATTGGAGGATTGGCAATTCAACAAATTAATAATGAAAGGATTAAAGAGTTTATTGATGATATGTCTAAATCTGGGAGGATAGATAATGAAGGGGGACTATCAAATAGTACGATTAATGATATGTTAATTTTGATAAAATCCATACTTAGCTATGCAGAAACAAAGTACAATATAATTATAAATATTGGAAAATTTAGAGTTACACATAAGCAGCAAGCTAAAAATCGGTTTTATAGTACAGCAGATATTAATGCTCTTATTACAACAGCATGGGAAAGGTATAATCTTAACAATTCAGACTTGAGATGTCTAGGAGTACTTTTGTGCATATATACTGGAATTAGGATAAGTGAGTTATGTGCCTTACGATGGGAAGATATTAATTTAAAACGTAGCGTATTGTTTATCAACAGTTCTTTACAACGCATAAAAAAAGAAAATTATGACAAGAAAACTACAATTGTTTTGGGAACGCCAAAAACCGAAAAATCTGTGAGAGTTATTCCAATAAAATCTATCATTCTTGAGAAACTTTATGCGATACAACCATTATACACAAAAAAAGATTTTTTATTAAGTGGTAAAGCTGACAAAGCTATTGAACCCCGCAATATGCAATATTATTTTAAGCAAATTCAGATAGATGCAGGTATTGAACCCTTATGTTTTCACTCTTTGCGCCATACTTTTGCAAGCACCTGTATACAATCTGGCATGGATATAAAGACGCTGAGCGAAATATTAGGACATTCTAGTGTTAATATAACATTAAGTTACTATGTACATAGTTCTATGGAGCAAAAACTAAAACAAATTGAAGCAATAGAGTATTAAATGATATTTATTTAAATATAAAAGCGGTTTTCCAATAATTTGAAACTGAAAATTGGATACCGCTTTTTTGTTTCTTTTGTAAATTTCATCCGACCCATTTTTTCGTAGAAGGGCGCAATCTATGAGAAGCTATAAATAATATGGACCTTGACAATTGCATACTTTACAGTAGGAAAATATTGTGTTTTATACACCAAACGGATATAATACAGTTAATACTGGGAGGTGTGTCATGGACAATAAACCAAATGTAAACATTGGAGTGCAGAGATTTGACAGGATAAGAGAACAACAATCGTTCTATATAGATAAGACTGGACTGATAAAGGAATGGTGGGAAACTGGATCAGATGTTACGCTGATCACACGTCCAAGAAGATTTGGGAAAACACTTAATTTGAGTATGATTGAATGTTTTTTCTCAAATGAATACAAAGGCCGCGGCGACCTGTTTGAGGGACTCTCCATATGGAATGAGGCAGGATACCGGCAGATGCAGGGAACGTTCCCCGTGATATTTTTGAGCTTTGCCAGTATTAAGGCGACAGATTATTCGAAAATGGAATACAAAATAACGGAAGTGATTGCGAAGCTGTATGAACAGCATAATTATCTTCTGAGGGGGGAACAATTAAGTCCGAACGAGAAGAAATACTTTGAAACGGTCTTCCCCGGGATGCGCGGCGAAATAGCTGCTGGGGCAGTCAATTCCCTGATCGGTTTTTTGCAGCGCTATTACGATAAGGATGTAATCATCTTGCTGGATGAATATGATACCCCGATGCAGGAGGCATGGCTTTCGGGTTACTGGGATGAAGCTGTTGAATTTTTCAGGGGATTTTTTAACGCTACCTTCAAGACCAACAATCACATATACCGCGGCATCATCACAGGCATTACAAGGATTTCGAAGGAAAGTATTTTTTCTGACCTGAATAACCTTGATGTGGTAACGACGACTTCCCAGGAATATGCCACATCCTTTGGCTTTATGGAGGATGAAGTGTTTAGGGCACTTGACGAAACAGGGCTTGGCAGCGAAAAGCAGAATATCAAGAAATGGTATGACGGGTTTACGTTTGGCAGATATACGGACATTTATAATCCGTGGTCAATTGCATCCTTTATTAAGAAAAACGGCGAATACAGCACCTATTGGTCTGACACCAGTGGGAACGGCCTTGTAAATTCACTGATACAAAAAGGGGATTCAGACATTAAACAGACAATGGAGAAGCTTATAAAGGGTGATAGTTTCCAGACAATATTGGACGAACAAATAGTGTTCAGCCAGCTTGAAAATGACACAGGAGCAGTCTGGAGCCTGCTCCTGGCAGCGGGGTATTTGAAAGTAGTAAATTTCGAACACATCAAATGCGGAAGCACGGCAGACCCCGTAGCAGAAGGCGATATCCAGTATACGCTTTCACTTACAAACTTTGAAGTGAGAAAAATGTTCAGAAAAATGATAAAGGGGTGGTTTGGAGGCGCTGCAAAAATGGCCTACAACGATTTTATCAAGGCGCTCCTTATCAATGATAAAAAGGCAATGAACCGTTATATGAATCGTGTCGCACTCGCCACATTCAGCAGCTTTGACACAGGAAATAAACCCTCTGCATATACGGAACCGGAACGGTTTTATCATGGATTTGTATTGGGTCTTATGGTAGAGCTCGCGGACAGGTATTTTATCACCTCGAACCGTGAAAGCGGCTTTGGGCGTTATGATGTAATGCTGGAACCATTGAATGAAACGGATGATGCCATCATCATAGAGTTTAAGGTTCATGACCCTGATGATGAAAAAGCACTGGCGGACACTGTTGAAACTGCGCTGCGTCAGATTGAAGAAAAGCACTACAGCGCTATGCTGGAAGCAAAAGGCATCAGTCCCCAACGCATCAGAAAATATGGGTTTGCATTTGAGGGGAAGGAATGTCTGATTGGATAATGTAAGTAAATAGAAGCGTTAAGTAAAAACAGGGAAAACTCCCAACGTAAAGTATGCAGTTGTCAGAAGACAGCGGACTTTATGTTGGGAGTTTTTTCATGGAAAATAATGTAACTGTAATTATTCCAGCTTATAATGCTGAAAAATATATTCGAAAGTGTATCGAATCTGTTTTAGTGCAAAAATACAAACATTTTTGCATTTTAGTTGTGAACGATGGCAGTATTGACAATACAGAAAATATTGTTAAGGATTACATAAAAGAGTATTCCGAAATTATTTGTCTATATACAAAACCTAATGGCGGTTTATCAAATGCACGAAATTATGGAATTAAAAGAGCCAAAACAAAGTATGTGACTTTTTTAGATAGTGACGACTACCTTGATTGTAATTATTTAGAGATCTTAATGAACATGGCAGAAAAGAATAATGCGGATATGGTGTGCAGTGGACAATATAAAATTACGGAAGATGGACAAGTGTTAAATAAAATTAGTTATCATCCGACAAATAAAAAATGCCTTACCAGAAGGCTTAATATTTCTGGAAAGTTATACCGTCTGGATTACTTGAATAAATGGAATATAAACTTTCCGGAAGGAAAAACTTATGAGGATAATTCATTTAACCTGCAGTGCATGTTTTTAACTGATAAATGCTATTTTATTGACTATGAGGGATACTATCAGGTAGTGCATGAGGGCAGCATAACCAGCAAAGCAATAGAAGCAGACAAACTACCATTGCAGGAATGGAGTGAGTGTATTGCAAAAATAACAAATTGTACGTTTCAGGAAATAGATAAGCCTCTATTTGAATTTACCGTGCTCAGTTTTTTTACATATTTTTTGTTTGTACGTAACCGGAAACGTGAATATTTAAGCAATACAATTCAAAAAAAGGATAAGAATAGTATTGTGCACATTGCCTCTGCTTTTGAAGACATTGTCAACTATAATTTTCCAAATGCAGTGCGTAATAAATACGCCAGATTATTTAAATACAAGGAGTTGCAGCTTCAGCAGCGCCTTGGCGTTAAGGTATTTGCATTATTGTGCAAAACAAAACTATTAAAACCAGTTGCATATTTTTTGTAATTTATTTAAGTTCGGGGTACATATATGGAAAAAGGTATAAATGGATTTCCATTAATTAGCGTGATTGTTCCTGTCTATAATGTTAACCAATATCTTGAGCGCTGTTTAGAATCAATTATAAGTCAAACATACCACAACTTAGAGATTTTATTGGTTGATGATGGTTCTATTGATGGTTCTGGAGAAACATGTGATAGATATGCTCTGAAGGATATGAGAATTAAGGTAATTCATAAAGAAAATGGAGGATTATCAAGCGCAAGAAATGCGGCGATTGATATTCTGACAGGTACATATATAACATGTGTCGATTCGGATGATTATGTTACAGAGGATTATGTTGAATATTTGTATAACCTTTTGCAACATAATCATGCTGATATCTCAATGTGTCAGCTAAAAAAGATATACTCTGATAAAGATAAGCTTGATGCTGTACCAATAATGACAGAAGTATTAAATGGCAAGGATGCTATCAAATATTATTTATATCAGAAAAAGTTTACTGCGAGTGCTCATTGTAAAATGTATAAGTGTGAATTGTTTCATTCGCTACAATATCCGGTTGGGAAGTATCATGAGGACATGGCAATTATTTGCCAACTTTTGGATTTATCGTCCAGAATTGTTATAAGTAATCAGCAGAAATATTATTACGTACAACGTGAAGACAGTATAATGGGAGAAAAATTTAATTCAAAGAAAATGCATCGAATAGAGATTGCAGAGGAAATTCGTTCATTTATTAAGAAAAACCATCCAGATTTAATTAAGGCTGCTAATGATAGATGTTTTCTTGCAGCGATTCAGACATTCAGAGAATTGCCATTAGAGCGTAACTATCATTCTTATCTAGATATAATTTGGAAAGAAATAGTGCGGTACAGAAAAAAAGTAATTACTGATGCTGATGCAAAAGTGTCCCACAAAGTTATGGCACTTAGTACATATGGCGGTAAGCATTTCCTGAACATTTTGGGAATATGTTATACACATATCAATCAGCAATAAAATGCATTCAGCAAACAAATATTAGTAAAGAAACTATGGAATAATGCATTGAAAGTTTCTGATGGTACTGAAATGAAATATAGGAGATATTAATGAAAATCTTATTGGTAACATCAACGTTGCTTATGGGAGGCACAGAACGCTATATCCTTAATTTTGTTAAGAATTTTAAAGAAAATGAGATTGATATTGCCTTTTTCAGATGGAGTGATGATGCTATGACTAACATCATTACTCCTTATATTGGTGACATTTACCACCTACCTTATTATATAGCACATCCAATTAGATTTGTGAATTTCATGAAAAAGTTTTATAGAGAACATAGCTATGATATAGTGTATTGTCATGCAAATCATGGAAGTACTATTTTTTATACATTTCCAATATGGAACCGCGAAAATGTATTAATTATGTACCATAGTCATAATTCTCACGGCAATCGAAAATTATTACAATTCTTGTGCAGAATAATTATAAATAAGGTATGTATTAAACGTTTTGCGTGTTCAAAAGAAGCATCAATCTATATGTATGATTCTGATCAGGCAACAATAATCAATAACAGTATTGATATTGATGAATACAGGTATCAATACGATATAAGGCAAGAAATACGGGCAACCTATGGACTTGACGGTCATTACGTAATTGGACATGTTGGGCAATTCAGTGAAAGGAAAAATCACAAATTTATTATTAAGATTTTTGAATCAGTCCTGAGAAAAATACCGAATGCAATACTTATGCTGGTCGGAACAGGTGAACTTATGGAGGATATTCAAAAAAGTGCCACTGAATTAAGGATTGATCAAAATATCTTGTTTATAGGAAATTCGGATGAGGTAAATAAACTATATCAAGCATTTGATTTATTTTTGTTGCCATCTCTATACGAAGGACTGCCTTTTGTGGGGATTGAAGCACAAGCTTCTGGAACATGCTGTTTATTGTCAGATGTTATTTCTAAAGATATCAAGATTACACCACTAGTTCATTTTATGAGTTTGGAACGTTCTCCGGAAGAATGGGCTGAATACGTAACTCAACTGTCAATCAGTTCTCCAAACAAACAGGATTATTCAGAAATGTTAGAAGCCGCAGGATTTGGACTTAATAATATGAAATCGATGTATAAAGACATTTTCTGATTTGTTCTAGTGTTCAAAAAGCGGAGGATACTTATGTTAAGCGTCATTATTCCTGTTTATAACAATGAAAGATATTTAATTACAACACTGAGTCACATAAGAAATGCAAAATATAGAGACTTGGAAATTATTATTGTAGATGATGGTTCCTCAGATAAAAGTTTGGACATAGCATACAAGATTCAAAAAGAAGACAGCCGCATATCCGTATACTCCAAGGAAAATGGCGGTGTTGCTTCTGCAAGAAACTATGGCGCTGGCAAAGCTACTGGAGAATATTTGTGTTTTGCGGATCAAGATGATATCGTTGAGCCTGATATGTATTCCAGTATGATAGACAGGTTAGAACAAGATGCAAGTGATATATGTATTTGTTCCTCTGGCAAACTTATCAAAAATGAAAAATATCCATTTGATATTCAGGATAACGCCTTATATATTGGCAGCGAAATTAAAGGTAACCTTATATATCCTATTATTTTTGAGTCGTTTGATGCGCCAATAAAATACAAAAAAGTGCGACACGACCCGCAAATATGGGTATGCGTTTTTAGACGTATATTTTGGGAAAAAAATAAAATATGTTTTAGGAATTATGTTAACTATGAGGATGATCTGCTTGTAAAAATTGAATCCCTGTCATTGGCAAAATCCGTAAGCACCCTCCCTGCAATCGGTTATTATTGGCGAATTCATACGAAATCTGAATCGGGTTCGATACGCTATATTGAAAACATAGGGCAAAAGCAAGATAAAACATATCAGGATATTATAAACAGTGTTAAAAATATCGAAGCAGATGAAAATGTACTGTTTATGATTAGGCAGGTAATATTTTGTAAACAGTATATAGATGCCATTCACTATTTAATGGGCGCAAAAAGAAAAAATATTGAATTTATTAAAAATTACTATAACGTAAATATTTATAATCGGAATTTTAATGAATCAATTCGTGTAATAAAATACTTGAACACTAAGAGAATACGCTGGAAAATCTTGTTTCTATTAATATCACATAAAATGACTTTGTTAAGTTTTATTTCGGAAGCAATGATAAATTGGGTAGAAGGACGCAGGCGAAAAGTAAAATGGTAGTTGATTAATAATCCTTTTCATATATTTGATATCCTTCTATTTTGGGTCAAATCTGTTAACTAGTGCAGCGTTTTTCAATTAACTATACTTAAAGAATTCTGTATTTATCAGCATTTTAGACAAAAATATAGTCCAGTTAATTTGCGAACGTTATACTAGAAAACTATTTGAATAGCTAATATAGGTGGAATTATGTGTAAGAAGAAAAGCACTATATCTAAACAGATTAATATAATATCCAAAAGAAATCGTAATCATGAACTTTATTTCCATATTGTCTATGAATGGGAAGATTGTTTAGGTAATCTATTAAATATACCCGTTAAATCAGAAGGAATATTGACAGTCTTGACAAATAAAGCCTGTAAACAATTACATTTTCCAGTAACACATACATTTGACCTTTTAACTACTAATATAACTAAGAAAATATTTAGATTTGATTTAACGGCACGCCAAAATAATAATGTCTATAATAATAACAAATATATATCATGCATAATCGATTATTATTTACGTGAAGATCAGTATGACGAATTTTTAAAAGCTTATAATAGAAATGCCCTTGTATTAATATCTAGTAGAGAGGTCTATGAATATTTAGTATCCCACAATTGTCCTTTGCCAATAGAACATTTTCCGTTATCTATTCCAGAGTATTATTGGCAGGATAGTTATTTTAAAAAAGAATATGACTTAGTCATGTGCGGGAGGCAAAATCCAGTTTTAGAAAGATATTCGGATATGGTAGTCCAATTAGCTATGGAACTTGCAGAAAACTTAATTTCTTATGTTAGTTAATAATAAGAAAACCACGACAAAACAAACTGCATTGGTTAGAAATCATGTATTAAAGATGGGCATTTTATATTGTGGTTTCAAAAAAATATCAATCTTATTACTTTTTTAGAGATGTTTACTCATTGTTTATGTGAATATTTGTTTACATTATTAAGCGTAAGACAAATAAATAATTTTTTCATAATGTATGATAAAGGAGACCAGTTATGAGGAAGTTTATACTATATGGCAAGGAAATATATGTTTTATGCCCAGCTCATTTAAAAACCGGAGGCCCCGAATTATTGCACCAACTCGTATATGTATTAAATAGCTATGGAATAAATGCACATATTGTTTATATCTTGGATGAGAATGACCCAAATACAAACATATTTATAATTGAAGAGTACCAAAAATATATTACATCATTTTACACAGAAAAAGATATAATAGATGACACAGAAAATTTAATAGTTATTCCAGAAACCTTATTTAAATATATTTCAAAATGGGAAAAAATAAAACAGGTAATGTGGTGGCTGAGTGTAGATAATTTTGAGAAATATAATGGATTTTGGGGAAGATATAAATACCAGGGTTTTTTGATCGCTGTCTATAATTTACTTAGAGGCAGAATGCAATTCCCACAAAAAAAAGTGATAAACGTTGAATATCATCTTTGCCAATCATATTATGCAAAGAAATATTTACTTAATTTGGGAGTTAATGAAAGTAAAATTGAGGATTTATCTGATTATATCAACGATGAGTTTGTAAATAAGCAGAATATAAATAAAGAGCGAATTGTAATTTATAATCCCAAAAAGGGATTGCAGTATACTAAAAAAATAATTAAAAAAATGCCTGATGTAAAGTGGATTAAAATTGAAGGATTAAAAACAGACGCGGTACATACGCTGATGCAGAAAAGTATGGTATATGTTGATTTTGGAAACCACCCCGGCAAAGACAGGATGCCTAGAGAAGCCGCTCTATCTGGATGCTGTATAATTACTGGCATGAGGGGGGCTGCAAAATATTTTGAAGATGTCAGTATTCCTTCAAAATATAAAATAAACGAGAAAAAAGTCAATACAAAAAATGTTGTGAAGTTGATTTATGATAGTTTGAATAATTATGAGATATATAGTGAAGATTTTGAGGAGTATTGCAACTTGATAAAAAATGAAAAAAAAGAATTTTATACTGCTGTAAAAGAACTCTTTATGCAAGGACATACTTAGTTAAGGAAGCAAATTTGACTACTAATTGAAGGGAAAATAATTCTATGTATAAGCATTCACATAAAAAAAACATATGTATAAAATATCCTGCATTTTGGGCGGCAGTCATTGTTTTTATGATACTGATTCTATTTAATACATATATACCAGTTATGAGAAGCCTTCCCGATGAAATAGGAGCAATAGCATTCGCGGCTAAATTGGTGGGATATGATTGGAATTATGTATTAACACATCCAGAAATGTATTATGGAAGTGGTACTATCTTCTTTACATATCCGTTATTTTGTATAGTAAAAGATCCATTAATACTCTATCAATGTTTGCTGGGAGTAGGTGCTTTTTTGCATGCTTTAACAGCATTTATAGCTGGTGAAATTCTGACAAAATACTACAAAGAGGAGTTTTCTTCAATTTCGATTATTATAATAAGTGCAATTTGCGCTTTTATAACCCCCACCAGAACAAGTAATATCGATAATGAACCAATGCTTGTACTTATTTGTTGGATTATTGTTTATTTAATTATGCGGCTCCAGCATAGCGTTACCAAAACACAAAAAATATTGTTTTCTATATTATTAGGATTCATATTAGGTTTTGCATACCTTTCGCACACAAGAGCAATTATGTATGCGATTGTTATATTTGCAATATTTATACTTTATTATCTTATGACACACAAAATTTTAGTCAATATTTTCTTTTTCTTGGTTTCGTTATCAGGAAGTTATTTTTCTTTTGGTATTATCGTTGAACATATTAGGGGAAAAATATTTACAAATCATGAAATATCTGGAGGTATAGTGTCAAATTCACCTGTAGCATTAATTAACTCTGTTACAAATGGAGGAAACTCACTTTTATCACCCGAAGGAGTCAAAGGTTTTTTTGATTTGTTGATGGGAAATATATGGATAATGTATATTTTTTCGGGAGGATTAATCAGTTTGGTAATTTATGCAGCTATAAAAATAACTTGCCAATTGATTATACATAAATTGAAAAATAATAAATGTGCTGATAGTACAGATATTTATTTCCCTTTTATGTATTGTATACTAGGTCTAACGGCTACCTTAATAGGACTATGTATAACCTGGATTGAAGATGGAATTAAAGTAAATACATTACAAAGTAATCTGTCAAGGGGGCATTTTTACTTAAGGTATTATGGAAATTTTATTGCACCGTTATTTCTATTTTTGTTTATATTCATACGACAGCAAAAATTAAGTGTATCCCAAAAAAGTGTATATAGAATACTTGTAGTTATAGTGTTCATTTTTGACTATTGTTTATTAGGATTTGTATGCACAGCACTTAAATCATATACAAAGCATGTAGACTGGTTTTACTATTTTGCTCCATTTTCGCTTAAATTTGAAAAATGGCCAGATTGTACTCAAAATATTTTTTATTTTTTAATATCCACTATCGTTGTTACAATAATTTTTTTAATATTGTCTTATCTGTCTAATAAAAACATCGAAAGAATGACGATTGTTTTATTGTTTTTTGTAATTTGGGAGTATGGATATGGGGTGTTTATGTTTGATCGTCCATATGCAATGAGTGACAACTACTATTTGGCCGCTAATTCATTATATGAACTTAATAAAGCAGATAATTCTGTCTTAGAAAATTGTGATACAGTTTTTTATTATAATAAAGCACACGGTCCTGGCTATATAGTACAGTTTATAATCCCAGATAAAAAGGTTATTACAGATTTAACTTTAATTAAAACTTCAGAGGACAACGTTATTATTTCATCAGAGATTCTAAATAATGAAATAATAGATGATACATATAGTTATGCAAAGTTAGATGATAATGAATATCTATATACAAATAATGAAAAGCGTAAAAACAAATTAGCACAACTTGGGTATTTGGTTAATGAAATAAATTAAAATTTATCCCACAAATTGCAAAAAGGTTTTTATTCAAATTGAGAAATACTGCTGTTTAAAAAGTGTCTAATATATTTAGTTAATAGAGGATGATAACGGTTGAAACAACATTCCATATTTTACAATTTTATAATGAATGCCATTCTAACAATGTCTTCTTTTATTTTTCCATTAATCACTTTTCCCTATGTTTCCCGGATTCTTTTACCGGAGGGGACAGGCAAAGTATCTTTTGCTGCTTCTATAGTAAACTATTTTTTGTTACTTGCACAGCTTGGAATCCCTACTTACGGAATCAGAACGTGTGCAAAGATAAGAGAGGACAAGGATAAACTGAATAAAACTATTCAGGAGATTTTTAAAATTAGTTTCATTATGTGTATTTTTTCATACACAATTTTCCTTATACTGCTCTACTGTGTACCACGTCTTTGGCAGGAAAAGGAATTGATGCTTGTTACAAGTACATCAATATTATTTACGACCATTGGCGTAGAATGGGTTTTCAAAGCATTGGAAATGTATTCTTATATTACATGGCGTTCCGTTGCATTTAAGTGTATCGCATTGGCAGCCATGTTTTTGCTGATCCATGGACAGGAGGATTATATTATTTATGGTGCCGTATCCATCTTTGCTTCTTCCGCTTCCAATATATTAAATTTTGTATATCTTCATCAACTAGTCGATTTAAAAAACCATTATAAACTAGAATTGAGCAATCACATCAAACCAATTTTTATTTTTTTTGCCATGACCTGTGCAACAACAGTGTATTTAAACATGGACACAACCATGCTCGGTTTTATGAAAACGGATATGGATGTGGGATATTATAATGCCGCAGTTAAAATTAAAACTATACTGGTTAGTATAGTAAGCTCACTGGGAGCTGTATTATTACCCAGAGTAACTGTATATATAGAGAATAATGATCAGCAAAAATTTAGGAATATATCAGTGAAAGCAATGCAGTTTGTTCTGTTCGTAGCAATTCCTATGATGGTATACTTTATTTTATTTGCCAAACCATGCGTACTATTACTGTCAGGAACTGAGTATGAAAATGCAATATTGCCAATGCAATTAATGATGCCAACACTATTATGTATTGGTTTAACAAATATAATGGGTATGCAGATTATGGTGCCGCTGGGAAGGGAAATCAAGGTGCTGGTTTCTGTAGTTATTGGTGCGGTTGTTGATTTGTTATTAAATATTGTACTGATTTCCCGCTATTCTGTAGCTGGTGCTGCAATTGGCACCATGGTCGCAGAGATTGCGGTACTTATATATCAGTATTTATCTGACAATAAGTTATTTTATAGCTTATTTTGTCAATTACATATTTGGAAAATCGTACTATCCACAATATTTGCCAGTTGTGTATCATCACAATTTATTAAATGGGAAAAAAATAATATAACCATACTAATAGTATCCAGCATCTGTTTTGTTGCTGTATACTTAGGAAGTCTTATCTTTCTTCGTGAAACCTCTATAATGGAACTGGCAAACATGATGAAAAAGAAAAGATATTGAAATTATACACTCCAGAATATTAAAAAAATTTTCAGACATCATACTAAAATTCAAGGTGATATTTACGAAAACAAACAGAAAAGTATGTGTATTAATTCCATCCTTAAATCTAGACGAAAAACTGCCTAAGTATATTCAAAATCTTCTAACCTCTGGATTCAAACGAATAATAGTTATCAATGACGGAAGTAATGCATATTCATAACATATATTTGATAAAATCATGCCCCTCAATAGCAATGATAAAGATTACGACATTTCCATCTTAAACAATGCTACTAATTTAGAAAGGAAGCGGTCTTTTTCACGGCACATTTGTTTATCAAAAGGATTAAACGACAGTCGATAGTAAGAACGGAACATCAGCACTCACCTCCAATCTTTGAATAATCAATGGCAGGCGGATTGTTACGCTTTGTCCGGTAGTTCTCATTTTTATCCGTCGGCCGGATGGGGAAGCGTTCTCCCTCATAAAGGATAAAGGCCTGTGACATGTCGTCCGGCAGGAAGCGGATCTCCACTTTGGAGGAGATAAACTGCGGAACATCATGAGAAACCCTGTCAATGGAGACGGTGGAATTCTTACCGACCTTGCGTGTGATGCGGTTGAGGAAACATTCCTCAAGCCACTCCCTGGATTTGGGCATGCGGACCAGGGCGTGTGTATTCTGGTAACGCTGCAGGAGCGTGGTGCCAATGCCGGAATGGAGCGTTGTATTATAGGAGCACATATAGTCCTTTAAAAGGCTGTCGAACTGTTTCAGGGAGGTGATGGAATCCAGGTCCAGGGTATACAGCCATGTATCCTTGAGGATTCTAAACTGGCGTTCTGTTTTGCTTTCGAAGCACCGTCACGGACCTTGGTATGGAGAAGCACGGTGCCGATAGAACCGCAGCTGAGGGAGAGCTGTTCATTGGAGTAGCTGCAGCCATTATCGACATAAAGTTTTGCGGGGTTCCCGTAGGCAGCGGCGGCATCCTTCAGCACTTTCTGGAAGTTATAGGCGTTATCATTATAAAAAAGTCCCCCGCCAACCAGCAGACGGGAATGGTCATCAATGATCATGATGCAGTATACCCTCCTGCGGCTGCCGTCTTCTGTTATGTACGGCAGGTAACAGGTATCTGCCTGCCACATCCTGCCAAAGGCATCTTCCTCAAAAGCTTTCCTGTCTCGTACGTTCGGGTTGCACGCCGATATGAGGTCATGTTGTTTGATAAACCGCTGGACAGAACAGACGCTTACTGTTGCCGGGAGGAAATCCTCCGCCACAAGATGCCGGTGGATCTGGGTGGCATTGAGTGTCGGGAATGTTTCCTTAAGGCGGAATATCTCCTCTATGGCGGTGTCAGGAAGCGCCTTGGAGGAACCCTTGTCAGACTGTTCCTGCGGCATGAGGGCTTCGATACCGCCATTTTGGTAAAGGGACCCCCATTTGCTGATAGTTTTGGGAATGTACTGGAAGACAGAGCCGTCAGGCAGGGTGAGCGGTTTTTCGGTGATGCGCTGGTAATTTCATTCCATGAACAGCAAATAAACAGAAACCTTAAAAGGACTGGATTTTCTGGACCGATATGCTGGTATCCTTATCCATGACCATGAAACTGCACTGTATCATTTGGGGACGGATTATGCAGAATGTAATGTGCATATCATTCGCTATCTGCGTAAGAATACAGAGGAAACAGAGAATCCGTGGTCAGAGGAAATGGCCTTCCTTCTGCGTGGAATGAATAAGCACTATAAGGGATTGATAGAACAGGGCTTTGATGCTATGCCTGACAGAATGATAACGGATTATGAAGAAAAATATTTTTCTATTCTGAAGCAGGGACATGAGTAGAACAAAGATACATCCCACAAATATGCGAAGCGGGATGAAGCGGCACTGCTTGGAAGGATGGGAAAATACAGCCAGAATCATCTGCTGTTCTTGTATGATTTTTCTGTACCATTTGATGAAAACATTTCAGAAAGGGCTCTAAGAAAAGCGAAGAACAGACAGAAAATGGTAGGAGGATTCCGAAAAGAAAGCGGTCATGAAATGTACTGCTCTATAATGACCATAATCGAAACCCTGAAAAAACGAAAAATGGGAATGATTGAGAATAAAAGGAAGTTGTTTATGGGCACACCAGCTATATTTTAGCCGGTGCGATAGATGTTGGTTTAATTAAAAGGCTGAACTGTTACTAAAAAAATAAAATAATTGAAAAAAGTACTTGCATTTTTCTAGAACATAGTATATACTAAATAACGTGCTACAGAACAGAGCACAGATTTAATCGTATAATGATATAGCGCTATCGCCAAACGGTAAGGCAACGGACTCTGACTCCGTCATCTCAAGGTTCGAATCCTTGTAGCGCTGCTTTGAAACCTCAGCAGGAACAGTGCTGAGGTTTTTCTTAATTTGCGCGCCATGGGCGAGCTCTAACGACTGAAAGTTGCGAACATTTTAATAAAGGGATTAGGTGCAGTACAAAATGGAACAGATTGAAAAAAAAGAATATTTGTGTTACGATAATTGCAACGATAAAGAATGGAAGACTGGATATTCTAAAGAGGAAGGAGATTCATTTAACAAAATTATGAATAATCTGGAGAATGAAGGAAAACTTCAGAGGCAAAACACAGACAATCCGCACGACAAAGGATACAAGAGAATTTTTTCCATCAAAAAGAATTTTCTTGATTTTATCAAAAAATATATAGGTTTTGACTGGATGATTGAGCTGACAGAGAAAGACTTAGTGTTAATTGACAAGGAATTTATTACGGACCAGTTTGATACCTATGAGTCCGATCTTGTATACAAGGTAAATACTAAAAAAGGAAGCGTATATTTGTTCTTCCTGCTGGAACTCCAAAGCTACAATGATTTTACAATGCCATTCCGGCTACTGGTGTATATCACAGCAATCTGGTTAGACTATTTCAAGAACTGTGACAAAGATGCGAGCAGGAAAAAATCCTTCCGTCTGCCCGCAGTTGTTCCGATCGTGCTGCACAACGGCGGGCGGAGCTGGACAGCATCCAGCCGCTTTAAAGAGATGATAGACAAAGCGGAGCTGTTTGGAAACTATGCTGTGGATTTTGAATATGTACTGGTATCAATCAAGAATCTGGACACAGCACAGATCAGGCAGAGCAATACGCTTGTGGACAACATCTTTCTTGCAGACAAAAAGCGGACACGGAAAGAGTGGACAGAGAACATGTCGGAGCTGCTACAGCGGATTAGGGAAATGGAAACAGAAGATCTAAATGAGTGGATAACATGGTTTTCGAATGTCATAAGGAAACTGAATGAGGATGAGCGTAATTTATTTATAGAGCAGATCAGGAAAGGAGATGTAAAATGTATGTGTAGTTCATTTGAAAGACTGCTGATGAAAGAAAATGCAAGAGGAGAAAAAAAAGGAGAAGCAAGAGGAAGGAAGGAAGGAAAAATCGAAGGAAAAATCGAAGGAAAAATTGAGGATATCCTAGAACTTCTTGAAGAACTAGGAGAACCTTCTGAGGCACTGAGAAAATATATAATGGAGCAGACGGATTTAGAATTACTGAGTAAATGTCATAAAATAGCAGCTAGGACAGAAAGCATAGAAGAATTTGAGGAATCTATAGGTCTGGTGCAGTTATAGTAAAGAGAATGAAAAAAGAGGAATATCTTTGTGTATACAGGATATGCCTCTTTTTTGTTGTGCGCCTGGCGGCGCACGTTTCTAACCGGTGTAAGTCGTGTGTTCTGCAAGCTGTTATCGGCTTGCCAGTGAAAGTCTGGTCAAGGTAATCGCCAGTGAGCCTTGTAGCGAGCCTCCAATGCTTTTGGGTGACCGATTGTGTTGAAGCGAGGTATGCCTGTGAGAAATAGGTGCAAAATAGCAGTCCGTAACATAAAGTGAATCCTGTAGCATCGTTACGTTAGCCCTGGAAAGGGACAAAAGGGAGTCGAGTCACTGACTTTCTGACGAAGACCATGGAAAATGTGCAGAAACTGGAGTACCGAACGGTACGCATGGTGCTGTGAGAGGACGGGAGTTAGTCACTCCCGCCTACTCGTTTGCGCGCCATGGGCGCGCTCTAACGATTGAAAGTTGCGAACATTTTGATAAAGGGATTAGGTGCAGTACTAAATGGAACAGATTGAAAAAAAAGAATATTTATGTTACGATAATTGCAACGATAAAGAACGGAAGACTGGATATTCTAAAGAGGAAGGAGATTCATTTAACAAAATTATGAATAATCTGGAGAATGAAGAAAAACTTAGGAGATGATAGACAAAGCAGAGCTGTTTGGAAGTTGCGTAGTGGATTTTGAATATGTGCTTGTCTCTGTCAAGGAACTGGACATAATGCAGATCAAACAAAGCAACACCCTTGTAGACAATATCCTTCTTGCGGATAAAAAGCGGACACGTAAGGAATGGACAGACAATATAGCAGAGCTTCTGCAGCGTATCAGGGAAATGGAAACAGAAGACTTGAATGAGTGGATCGCATGGTTTTCGAATGCCATAAGGAAACTGAACGAGGAAGAGCGAAGTATATTGATAGAGCAGATAAAGAAAGGAGATGTAAACTCTATGTGTAGTTCATTTGAAAGGCTGCTGATGAAAGAAAATGCACAGGGAAGGAAAGAAGGAAAAATCGAAGGAAAAGCAGAGGATATAATAGAGCTTCTTGAAGAACTAGGAGAACCTTCCGATACATTGAGAAAACGGATTATGGAGCAGAAGGATATAAAGGTACTAAGCAGATGGCTTAAAACAGCGGCAAGATCAGAAAGCATAGAGGCTTTTGAGGAGTCTGTGGGATTGGTGCAAATGCAGTAATTATTTTTCATATTCAAGAAAAGAGAAGAAAGAGGGATATTTTTATTTTGGATACAGTATCCTTCTTTTTGTGTGCTAATAAATTAGGTCGAATGCTTGGGATATACGGATACATATTTATGGAACAGGTACTAAATTTGCCGCCGATAGTTCATGTGACACAGAGAATGTGAGGTTGTGTTAATGAATAGAGTGTGATATATTAAATAAATATAGAAGGGAGACGCTACGGATGTTTGATATGGAAAGACTGTTTGCAGATGCGGAACAGGGGATTTTGCCAGCCTTAAAGATTTTGGGAGATCTTTATTTAAATGGTTATGAGGAGAATGATATTCAGCCAGATTTAAATAAGGCGTTGGAATATTATGAAAAGGCAGCAGAAGGCGGCATGGAGGACGCTTTATTGGAGCTGGGATATATTTATTGTGCAGGGAAACATATGCAGCCAGATTATGCAAAAGGAATAAATTATTACAAACAGGCCGCAGAAATGGGGAATACAACAGCACTGGGCAATCTTGGTATGGCATATATGAATGGATACGGCGTTGAAAAGAACAAAACAAAAGGGTTTGAGTATTTTTTAAAAGCGGCAGAGGGAGGACATCCCAATGCGATGCATCAGGTTGCGATACTATACCGCGATGGAGTTGGTGTAGCGCCAGATAGTGAGAAAGCTGTATATTGGGAAGAACAGGCTAAAATACAGGAAGCAAAGGATAAGGAAGAAGAAAATGCCGAGAAGCCGGCATTACAACGAGCATTTGAGCAAAATCTGAAATTTATCAGTAAAGATGCACTAGATGTAGAACTTGTGCAGTATATTTTTGGCAATACCGAGGATTTACAGCAATATACGATGGGAGAGTGCACATTTTCATCGGGCAGAGTTTTGACCGCAGACCCCCTATACTATCTGAAAAATCCAAAAGAAGTGTTGGTGAAGGCAAAACGTATTCGTCCAGGTACGTATCCAGTTCAGCTTTCCATTATGAATTCACATCTAGCAGGAATGCGAATTGTTGGCGCACGTCTTAAGCTGAATAACAATGAAGCGGTTGCTTATGAGCTGGCGAATGGTGAGAAGGAAGACAACAAGATAACATTTGCGGGATTTCCAGTAGAATGTGGTTTGGCATGTTTTTGTGATGAGCAGGCGGCACAAAGTTATTGGAGATTTTTGGATGGTTGGTACAAAGAGCATAAGGGTGGCAATATTTATGATGATTATTTTGCAGCACTGTTTGCAGAAAGTTTCAAGAAAAATCCATCTGTGCAGCGGGAAGCAGGGGATATTTTAATGTGGAACAATCCGCTGGATGGCTCTATGATAGCAATGTTTGCATCGGGTATGGGAGATGGATATTACACCGATTATTGGGGTGTTGACGCGTCAGGTGAACAATGCGAACTTGTTATTATTTTTATGGACCCGAAGCTTTTTTGATGAATATAAACTATGGAAATAGGTATATTTGATATGGTTAGGCTTTTAAAAGGAGATATAACAAAAATTGATAATGTAGATGCAAATGTAAACACTACAAACAGCAGTTTGCTTGATGGCGGTGGCGTTGATGGTGCAATTCACAGAACAGCGGGAACAGAACTATTATTTGAGTGGCGGCTGCAAGACGGGGTATGCAAAGGAGTGTTTGGTACATGATTATTGACAGAAAAAAAGCTTTGAAGGCATTTGAAGAATACACCAGCCGCTATGATGCATCAGATGAAAAAGTAAAATTAAAAATTGCTCATACATATCGCGTATGTGGGCTTTGCCAGCAGATTGCAGCGCAGTCAGGATTTGGCGAAAACGAGATAGATTTAGCGTGGTTAACAGGGCTTTTGCACGATATTGGACGTTTTGAACAGCTAAAAAGATATGGGACATTTATAGATGCGCAGTCCATAGATCATGCAGCGTTTGGTGCGGATATTTTATTCCAAGAAGGAAAAATCAGAGCGTATGTGGAAGATGATTCGGAAGATGAATTAATAGAAAAGGCAGTACGGTGCCATAGTGCATACCGTGTTCCCTCCGATTATACACAGCGTGAAAAAAAGTTTGCAGACTTACTTCGTGATGCGGACAAGATTGATATCTTAAAGGTTAACATTATTGTGCCAATTGAGGAAATTTACAATGTGACAACCTATGACTTAAAACATTGCAAAGTGACACAGGCAGTAATGGAAGCGTTTTATGAAGAACATGCAGTACTTAGGAGTTTGAAAAAAACACCAGTTGACAATGTAGTTGGACATATTTCATTGGTATATGAACTCGTCTATCCCATTAGCCGCAAGTTAGTGCGCGAACAGGGGTATCTGGATAAGCTGATGGATTTCCAGTCAGCGCTTCCAGAAACCAATGCACAATTTGCAAAAATTCGGGAAAAGATGAGCACATATCTTAAATAAAAAGTAGTGTAGACAGAATCAAGGATTGATTTTGAAAAGGAATGGCACACATCAATGAAGAAAATAAATCTTGATGCACTTTCATTAAAATATCGCATCTCTGACTATAAGGAACTCTACGCAAAAGTGATTGCGTTAATTGAATCACAGCAAATAAAGCCAGTGAAAGCGTCTGGAATTAATGGAAAGTCACCGGCTCTTTATAGAGAATATTGGATTATTGAACTGAAACAGGATGTGACAAAATATTTAGACGAATTGAATTATGAGATTGTACCAGTTATTTCTACAGACTATTATCAGACCCATATTGAACAGTACATTCAGGATAGAATATGGGTGCTGCTTCTCAATAATTATATCAAAAAGAATCCTTTTCATACGCTGATGTCAGAAAATGAGCGCAGTTTTGATATCTGGCATAGGGAAAAATTTTTGAAGCAGGAACAAGGAAAAAAGATTCTGAAGCGTTGCGGACTAGATACCAATTTTTTGAATTATTACAGGACAACAGAGCCAATTGCGTATTATTCTGCAACAAAGAAAACACCGCAAAATCTTGTGATAATCGAGAATAAAGATACTTTTTACAGTATGCGTAAGTGCCTGATGGGAACAGAGCAGTTTCAAATTTGTGGAGAGACAGTAGGAACGCTGATTTATGGTGCAGGCAAAGGAATTATTTCAGCATTTTCTGACTTTCATATCAGCGGGGAACCTTATATGCTGCATCAGGAAAATAAAATTCTTTATTTTGGTGATTTAGATTATGAAGGGATAGGAATCTATGAAAGTTTTGCTGCAACTTATGGGACACAATATACAATTGCAATATTGAAAGGCGCTTATGACCGGATGCTTGCAAAGGCGCAGCGTATTGGTATTGATAAGCTTCCAGTTACAAAAGAGGGGCAAAACCGAAAGATTGAAAATCTGTTTTTGGACCAGTTTTCACAGCCGCAGCAGCAAACAATAAAAGAAATTCTGGAATGTGACAGATATATTCCCCAGGAGATATTGAATATTGAGGATATGATGTGATAAATGATGATACCAGACGATTCGCGCTGCTTCAAAAGCAATTTTAGAAAATATCCAAAGCATAGGGAGAAACAATGCAGTATGAATTTTTAAAGCAGTTTGCCAAAAGAATGAAACATGTTGGAATGTATGCGATTCTTTTGCAGAACAGCATGGCAAAACAGACCTGGAAACAGTATGGTTTTGTAAAGGCAGATGAACAAATCAACATGATTTTTGCGGTTATGTTGTATATTATGGAACAATCCCTGCGTGAAGAAAGCTGTACAATGGATGATATTGGCGCATACATTGACAACCTCAATTCAGGTGGATTTCAAAAAAATATGTCTTATGATGACTGCAAAAAGCTTGGTGATTTTGTGGTAAATGTGATTTTGTCAAACGAAGGCAAAGCAATGTATTTTGAGGGATACGATTTTGACAACAGAGCATATAAGAGCATGAATATCAGCTATATTGCAAACCGTGTTATCTATGTGGAAGAGGGAGTAAAGCGAACATCTTATTATTTGACAGAGGATGGTTACAATCTGATGCTTTCCACTCTCGAAATCGAGAACAACATGAAGCTCACAATTCACGAGATGATTTTTAAAATGCATCTAGAAAAACAAAGCTATGATAAAGCGGTGGATGAAATTAAAAATGTCTTTAATTTTATGCGAATACAGCTCCAAAAAATTGAGGAGGCAATGCTGCGTGTGCGGCGCAATGCGCTAAGTTATTCAGTGGCTGATTATGAGACCTTGATGTTGGAAAATATGGAAACCATCGGTGACACCAAAGAAAAGTTTACAGGCTACCGTGAGATGGTAAAACTTAGGGCATTGGAACTCGAACAGCAGAACATTAATGTGCGCAAGCTTGATGCAAAAGAAGAGGAAAAGCTGGAAAACCTTCATATTATTGAGCGGTATTTGAATCGAACAATTGATGAGCACCAAAAGATTCTAAATTCTCACTTTGATCTGAAGCTGTTGTATGACAGAGAACTGCAATCTCTTGCGCAGATGTCACTGATTCAACGTTTTTCTATTCGGACAGAGCTGTATGACAAGATTTTGGAAAACCCACAATATCTTGAATCAATCGACTTGTTTTTCAGACCACTGTTCCATCGGCAGATTCCCCAAATTTATAATTTGAATAAATGTATGGAACTGCAGCGTCCAGTCAGGAAAAAGGCGGTGCAGGATACAGATGAGTTGTTGGATTTTGATGAAAAGCAATGGCGGAATGAGCTGGAATGCAAAAAGAGGGAAAAACTCAAAAAATATGAGGATAGTTTGGCTTTTATCCTGGATGCAGTGTTGAAAAAAGGAAGTCTGTCTTTGGTGGAATTAAAAGCGCTTTTGGAAAAAGATGCAGCATCACGCAATACTTGCATTCCATCCATTGATGTGTTTAAAGAGATTATGGTTGAGCTGATAAAAAACCGTGAAATCTGCATGGAAACGCTGCGAAAGGAAAAACGTGAATTTATTACCGAGCATGTAAATGATTTTCAGTTAAATGATATGCTTCTTTCTCTGACAGAGAATAGCAAAGACAATCATACAGACAGAAGGAAAATACAGAAGATTTTTACGGACCGATCAAATGACGGAAGGATTGTGGAGTTTGAGAAGGTGCTTGATGCGTTTGGCAATGAGAAGACCATACGTTGTACCAATGTGGTGATTCGTGTAAAATTAGGGGGATAAAATGGCATATGAAATAGAAGAAATCCGTCTCAGCCAGCAGATTTTTTATTATCTTTTAGAGCATTTTGAGCTTCGGGAGGATGAGGCGGCGGCGCTTTATCGGGCTTATGTGGAGAAAGAGCAGGTTCAGAATTTGGTTAAAAGCCAAGGGGACCAGGCACAGAGCAATATTGAACGGTATGGGGACGTCATATATTTGATTCCGAAAGAGGAAAATGTATTTTTAGGGTTTTCTAAGGCAAAATTAAAAGAAATTCTTTGCAAGTCAGGTGGTACAGACAAGGATTTTTATTTGTCGCAGTTTGTGATTCTAACACTTCTGGCGGAATTCTATGATGGTCAGGGAGCAAGTGCCAAGTCGAGGGACTATATCCGTGTAGGAGAATTGCAAAATTGTGTGACAGACCGATTGAAAAATGGCGTTGAGAATACTTCTGTGGAAGAGGAAGAAAAAAATGGCCTGGCATTTCGCAATATGCAGGAGGCATATGAGGCGCTAAAGTCAGATGAGCGTGGTTCGCGTGCGCGAACGACAAAGGAGGGATTTCTGCACCATATTTTTCTTTTTTTGGAAAATCAGGGGCTGATTGAATATGTCCAGGAGGATGAGATGATAAAAACGACAAAGAAGCTTGATAATCTGATGGATTGGAATTTGCTGAACCAGAATCATTATCAGAGAATCAGCAAAGTATTGTCAGGAGGCCGCGATGAGTAAAATAAATGCAGTACGATTTATCAATCTAAATTACAATAATAATACAATGCGCATCAGTGACGATATATTTCAAATGCAAGGCAGAAGCACGCTGATGTCGCTGCAAAACGGGGGCGGAAAGTCTGTGCTGGTGCAGATGATGACGGCCCCATTTGTGCATAAACGCTACCGTGATGCCAAAGACAGGCCCTTTGACAGCTATTTTACCACCAGCAAACCCACGTTTATTATGGTAGAGTGGAAACTTGATCGCGGAGCAGGGTATTGCCTGACAGGAATGATGGTGCGCAGAAGTCAGGAGGAGGCGGAAGATGAAAACAACCGCTTGGAATTAATCCATTTTATTTGTGAGTATCGCGAAAGGTGTGCGCAGGATATTTACAGCCTGCCTGTAGTTGAGAAAAAGAATAAAGAAATTGTATTGAAAAGCTATCGTGAATGCAGGCAGCTTTTTGAATCATACAAAAAAGATCATGCGGTCAAGTTCAGTTATTATGATATGAACAACAGCGCTCAGTCCAAGCAGTATTTTGATAAACTTGCAGAGTATCAGATTTATTATAAAGAGTGGGAAAATATTATTAAGAAGGTTAATTTAAAGGAATCTGGACTTTCTGAACTTTTTTCTGACTGCCGTGACGAGAAGGGACTGATTGAAAAATGGTTTTTGGACGCGGTGGAGAGTAAACTGAACCGAGAAAAAGACCGCATGAAGGAATTTCAGAATATCATAGAAAAATATGTGATTTCCTACAAGGCAAATCAGTCGAAGATTGCACGCAGAAATACAATATGCCAGTTTAAAGAGGATGCGGCGGAGATTTTTTCTTCTGCCAGTGAATACAAACTGATGACTGACAAGGTGGAGGAGCAGGAAAACAGTATCGCAGGCTTTCGTGCATTGCTTGTACGCATGGAGGCAGAGCAAGATGAGGCAAAGGCCCGACTGCTTGATGATATGGCAGAATGTGATGAAAAACTTGCACGCATTGCGTATGAGAAGTACTCTTACGAAATTCAAAACCTGATGGATTTGCTTTGGTTTCATGTGAGCAACCGCGATATGATTGGGATGGAACGGGATACACTGGAGGAAGAAATGCAGCGAATCGAGAGGTTGCTGCACAAGATGGAGCTTGCAAAGCAGGAAGAGCAGGTCGAGGAAGTACGCCAAGATGAGCTTTTTATCAGAGAACGGCTTAAGGTACTGCATGAAGGCGAGGGGAAACTGGAACCTGAACGGATAGCGCTTGGAAGGGCATTAAATCGTTATTATGGGCAGCTTGCCGAGGATATGACAAAGCAGTTGGAACAAAATGAAGCCGATTGTGAGGCAGAAACTAAAAAATTACAGGAGCTTACGAATAAAGAGCAATGGCTGGATGAGATGATAATTCAGTTGATATCCAGAATCAGCACCTACAAAGAGCGAATGAATGGTTTTGGGCGGATTGAGGAGAGCTTCAATAAAACGTTTCAGGAGTCATATGCCAGAACAATTATTGGAGAATATGAGCCGGGATTTTTGGATATAAAGAAGGAACAGTATCAGAAAGAACTTGAAGAGGGGACAAGAAGCTGTACTGCGCATAGAAAACAGCATGAGGCGGCAAATGAACGGCAGAAATCACTGCTTCGCGATATCGAGGACAAGCAGCAGGAACAGATTCGCCAAAATTTTATGATTGCGGATTTGGAGCGGGAGAAGGCAGATTTGGAGAAAGAGCTTTCGGAACGGCTTGTTATGATGCGTTATTTTGATATCACGATAAATGAACAGTGGAATTTGGACAGAATTTTTGCTGCGGTAGATAAAAAGCTTGCAGTATGTGACCAGGCAAAGCGAAAATTAGAAAAAGAAGAAGATGCGCTGCAAAAAGAGTTTATACGTCTGACACAGGGAAAAGTGCTCGAACTTCCCAAAGAAATTCTAGCGTTGTTTGAGCGGCTGAATATTCATGTGATTTATGGTATGGATTGGCTAAAGAAAAATGGTTATTCTCTGCAAAAGAATGAGGAGATTGTGCGCAGACAGCCATTTTTACCCTATGCGTTGATTTTGTCAAAACAGGACATGAAAGTGTTGTCTGAACACGACAGGGAGATATATACATCATTTCCAATTCCGATTATACTGCGTGAGCAGCTTGAGGAGATAGTTGCACAGAAGGATAGTGGTCTTCTTGTGCTTCAGGGGGTTCATTTCTTCTTGTGGTTTAATGAAAAACTGCTTGACGAAGAAGCGCTTCGGCTGCTGATAATGGAAAAGGAAATGCAAATTCAGGAAAAGAATGAACAAATAGCAGTGCGCAGGAAAGAGTATGAGGAATACTTCAAGAAAAGAGAGCGACTGAAAAATCAAAAGTTAACAAAGGAAGTATACGATAAAAATGCAGCACAACTGTCAGAGATGGAAGCTACAGCAGAAGAAATTCGCAGAACAATCTATACCTTAAAAAGTGATGTGCAAAAAAATGAGGAGCAAATAAATAAGCTTGCAGCGGATATTGCAAAAGAACAAGTATTATTAGAAAAAATGCAGAGACGTGACAAAGAGTTTGCACTGTTCTGCAGCGAGTATGAGGCATACTTGGAATGTATGGAACAGCTAAATCGCAGCCAGAAGGAGCAAGAACGGCATGAGCAGAACAGAAAACGAATCAAGGACGCTTTGGAAACAAGCCAGGAACGTCTTAAGAGTATTGAGCGTGCACATACTGAACTTGACAGAAAGGCACTGGAATATCAGAATAAACGCAGCATTTATGAAGGTTATCAAAATGCCGCACAAATAGAGGATATTCCTTTGCCGGCGACAGCACAGGAGCAGGAGGCAAGATTTGAGGCGATTACTTCCAAAATGTCTATGCAGGTACAGGACTTGGAGCAGCAGCTTCAAAAGACCTTAGCAAGTCTAAATAAACTGCAAAAAGAGCTTGATCGCATGTCAAAGAAATATGCTCTTTCAAAACAGGACTGGGAGGGCATCATTTATGATGAAAAGGAACAGACTCATCAGGAGATTTTGCTTGAAGACAGGAGAAATAAATGGAAAATAAAAGATAGGCAGTGGAATGATGAAGATAAGGAAACTGCAGTCTGTCAAAGCGGCATCACCACAAAGAAAAAAGATATGCTGGAAAAATGTGGGATAGAGGAACCACTTGCGAAGGAGGAAATCAAGACAACAGAATTTGAGTCAGAAATGAATCAAATTGATTTTCGAATCAGAAATATCAAGGAGGATATCAAAAAAGTTGAGCACAGATTAAAGGGATTGGGTGAAAACTTGAGTACCCTTGCAGAATATGAGGATTTTGTATGCAGTCATGAACCGCAGTGGGAGACAGATATCACGCTGCTTGGTACAAAGGAGCTAAGGGATTTTCAAGGACGGCTGCTGCGGGATTATAGAAATCACAAAGAAGAACGTGAGCGCAAAAAGAGTAAGATAACTGCCTATCTCTATAAGATGATGCAAAAAGATAGGTATCAGGAGGATTATTACAGAAAACCCCTTGAATCAATGTTGTCGCTGACGGACAGCGCTTCTATGATTTTGGCACAGCTTGATACAACGCTGCAGTCCTATGACAGTCAGATGGAAAAACTTGCGGTGGATATTTCACTGATCGAAAAGGAGAAGGGACGTATCATAGAGCTTTTGGGCGATTACTGTCAGGATGTACATAATAATTTGGGACAGATTGACAGCAATTCTACAATTACTATCAGAGAGAAGGCAGTTAAGATGTTAAAGCTGCAGATTCCAGACTGGACAGAACAAGAAGGAATGTATCAGTTGAAATTGAGCGATTTCCTTGATGAACTGACTTTGAAAGGTGTCGAAATTCTTGAGAAAAATGAGAATCCGCAGGAGTATTTTGGCACTAGAATCACAACAAAGAATCTTTATGACAGCATTGTTGGCATCGCAAATGTGCAAATCAAATTATATAAAGTTGAGGCGCAGCGCGAGTATCCGATTACTTGGGCACAGGCGGCCAAAAATTCCGGCGGAGAAGGATTTTTGACAGCGTTTGTCATACTTTCAAGTCTGTTATATTATATGCGGCGTGATGAAACAGATATTTTTGCAGACCGAAATGAAGGAAAGGTGCTCGTCATGGATAACCCCTTTGCCCAAACGAACGCGGCGCATTTGCTCAAGCCGTTGATGGATATGGCAGATAAGATGAATACGCAGTTAATCTGCTTTTCGGGACTGGGAGGCGATTCTATTTATGGAAGATTTGACAATATTTATGTGCTCAATCTAGTCGCGTCTAATCTGCGCGGCGGGATGCAGTATCTAAGAGGAGAACATTTGCGCGGTACAGAGGAGGAAACCATTGTCAGCTCACAAATAGAAGTAATTGGGCAGGAAAGACTCCTATTTTGAAATTCCTGAAAGAGAACACGCTCTTAACCTAAGTATGTATTGATATCAGAAGGACTGATGTTATATACATGCTGGTAGAGCGTTGTTTTTATATATGCAAATCTGTCGGGAGTGATGGTCCCATCTGTCGTCATAAGAAGGAGTGGCAAAGGGTGCCTGCCTTTGGAGAGAGCCGGCTGGATATAAGGATAGTCGTTAAGAGCAAACCCATTTCTTTTGTAAAAGGCAATTCTCCTTTTGGCAAGATCGGTTTTGGGTAGTTCAACTTCCAGACAAATCTGACAGGATAATATGTGTTTTATCTCATTCAAAATAGAGGAACCAAGTCCCTGACAGCGAGCGGCGGCGCTTACTGCAAAATGTTCAATATAAGCAAAGTCAGAAAACTGCCATATTGATACAAATGCACTTATTTGGCTGTTTTGGGTATCAGGAAGCGTATACAGTTTGTATTTTGGATTGTCCAACAAACATTTTTGTTCCGCATAGGTGCGGTATTCATCTATAGGGAAACTGTGTTCCATAATAGAAAATACCTGATCAAATTGTTGTGGATTCATGAATTCTAACATCGTTCGTTTCGTCTCCGATCATAATTGATTCAATATATTCATAACGCCATTGTTATCATTTGACGCAGTAGTATATTTTGCCAGTGCTTTTAAATCTGGATGCCCATTTTCCATACAATAGCTTTCTTCGCAGCATTGTAGAAGCTCCACATCATTCAAATAATCGCCAAATGCCATAGATTCTGTTCTGTCAATACCATATTTTTTCTGGATCGCAGCAATTGCGCTGCCCTTGTTGGCCGTGCGGTTGGAAATATCAATCCAACTGACACCAGAGAGTACAGCAGATAGGGAATCTGGCAAATCCGCAAAATATTTTGTTGCCTGTTCCGCCTTCTTTTCTTCGGCAAACACAGCAATTTTAACAATGGTGTCGTGACAAACCGCCTCTTTCATATCTGCGACAGACTGTAGGCGGGAATAGTATCGTTTGGTTTCCTCATAGGCAGAATCAGAGGAGGCTTTCATATAGGCAGAGTTTGCGCCGCAAACGACAGGAGTCAAATTTTTGATTGGTTCAATTCGTTCAAGACACCTGAAAATTTCTTCTTTTGGCATTTCATTACAATAAACGATGGTGTCTTTTTCAAATACGATTCCGCCATTCTCTGCTACAAAAATCAGCTTGTCTTTGATGGGAATAAAATCTTTGATTAGGGTGTGATACTGTCTTCCGCTGGCAATTATGGTTTTGATATCTGGATGATGCTCCACCCAAGGAATGAAGTCTGGCGGTAGTCTTTTTTGACTGTCCAGTAAAGTTCCATCCATATCCAATGCTACAAGTTTTAGTTTCATTTTATGAAATTCTCCCTATATTTATTTTAGCTTCTGGTTGTTTTTAGAAGCTGTGAGGTTGAAAAATTTGTGCGTGTGTCAGAGCGCAATAAACAGTATACACTATGTAATGAAATCTTGCAAGAAATTAGAAATATAGAAGAAATGGGTAACAGTTCAGCCCAGAATTTTGCACTTGCTGCAAAGTTCGTGGAATAACGTTGAGGTTGAGGTGCATCAAGGCATCGCGAAGCGATTATGCATGGCTTGATGCTTGTAACAGGAAGCCGAAGGCTGAACTGTTACAGAGATGGTGTAAAAGGAAGCCGGAGGCTGAACGGTTACGAAATGGTAAGGTTTGCATTTATATAAAATTTATTTTATTTGGAGAACCATTGTGATATAATTAAGTCATCGAAAAATCAAAAAGTGCAGGCCGCCGGTTCCAGATGGCTTTTCTTGTTTTGGAATTGTATGGGACTGATAAAAGAGCAAAGAAAGAGTACATCATATGAAATAGAAGGTGTGACGCAATGGATTATATAAAAATACTGCGAGAAGATAATGATTTATCAGACTTATTATGCGATGTGTGCGATATCGAAATTCTTCCAGAATTTAAAATACCGCAAGATGAAGATGGACATATAACCTACAATATTTCCGGGAAAACATTCGCAATGGCAGGGAGTGGAAGTGAATATATCTTGCTTGAAGATGGCTCAATAGGCTATTGGGGAAGTGAGGGCGAGTGCGGCAGAATTGCAGATAACCTGGACGAGTTCTTTGAGTTCATGATAAATTGTCCTTATTGGTTAGATTATTTATGTGAAGAAGAATATATCAATAAACAAGAGCTTGGTGCATTTGCAGAAGAAATCTTTGAGGAATATGAAGAAAATGCACAGGAAGTCGCGTTTGATTTGCGTGAGGCGCAACAAGAATTAGCAAAGCGTTTGGGGATAGAGATAAAATCTGATGTTGCAGAGTTATTGCTGCGATTTTATCATTGCACAAAGCGAGAACCTCGGTTTATCCTGACATATACAGAAAATGACGGGAGCACACATAGTAGTACAGGCTCGCTGTTTGATAGATGAGTGTGTTATTTCTATACGAAAAAGGGTCTATTGTATTGTCATATAATATTTAATTCAATAAATGAAAGGTGCATTATTTGATGAAGCAGCAGATATTGATTTGTAAAAAAATAGTTGTGATCTTGTTGGCTGTTCTTGTTTCGTTCGGAACGTTCACAGGCTGTTCTAAAAAAATAACAGAGGTGTCATCAGACAGCACAAGTAAGACAAAACGTATATTTGATGAATCGCTTAAATCAGAAAATAATTCAAAGGTGGAACAATCAGAAAGCATACCTTCTGAAATTGATGAAGAAATGGACTTCCCTGGAAGCTATACAGTGCCGGACGGTTGGGTAAAGGCAGAACAATATTCGACAAAAAACAAGATTTTTTATGTGGAGGAAGGGCATGAAGAGGATGAAATGCCAGACAATATTTCAATTGAAATAGGAACAAATCGCTATTCCTTGGAGGAGCATGAGCAATTTCGGAATGCAATTGTCCGACAGCTTTCCATGCAAATTAGCAGCAGTGATGCGCAAGTAACAGGGAGTGGAAGCACAACGGCTCAGGATTACATTCTCTATATTTTTACAATCAGTGAGGAGGAAATTGTTACCAAACAGTATTATATTGTGGACGATAAGCGCTACTGCCTGATTCATCTTACCAATTTTACAGGTTCAGAGCGTGTAGAAGATGCAGCAAAAGCGTTGGCAGACAGTTTTGTATGGAATGACTTAGAGAACGAGAGTTTGGAGGAATAGTGTGAAAAATAGTTCTAAGGCAGTAAAAGACAGCGTTTTTCATATCTATTTGAGCCGTTCAAAGACGACATGGAGGATAATATGAGTGCAGTGATGACATTGAAAAAAGGTGAGGGCAGAACTATAAAGGCAGGAGGTTTGTGGATTTTTGACAATGAGATTGACACTATCAGCGGTGCATTTGATAATGGGGATATCGTTAGTGTCAGAGATTTTGACGGTTATCCGTTGGGAAAAGGATTTGTGAATCTGCATTCAAAAATTCGCGTGCGCCTTATGACGCGCTGCATTGAGCAGGAAATTGACAGTGAGTTTATAATGGAGCGTGTGCGGAACGCGTGGGAATACCGCAAAAAGACAGTAGATATCAGTAGCTGCCGCGTGATTTTTGGCGAGGCGGATTTTTTGCCAGGGCTTGTGGTGGACAAGTTTTCAGATGTTCTCGTGGTGGAATCATTGGCACTTGGCATTGACCGATTCAAACTTGAAATTATCGAGGACTTAAAGATATTGCTGGAGCAGGATGGTATTCATGTTCGCGGCGTTTATGAGAGGAGTGATGCAAAAGTACGCTTAAATGAGGGGATGGAACGAGAAAAAGGGTTTATTGGAGAACCATTTGACACCATGGTACCGATTACAGAGAATGGGGTGCAATACCTTGTCGATGTAAAGGAAGGGCAAAAAACAGGTTTCTTCCTAGATCAGAAGTATAATCGACTTGCAATACAAAGGCTCTGTAAAAAGGCAAAAGTGCTGGACTGCTTCACCCATACAGGTTCGTTTGCACTCAACGCAGGGATAGCAGGAGCGTGCAGCGTGCTTGGTGTGGACGCCTCTGAGCTTGCGGTTGCACAGGCTATTCAAAATGCAGCATTAAATGGACTTGGCGAAACGGTACAATTTCGCTGTGCAGATGTATTTGAACTGCTGCCGGAGCTAGAACGCAAAAAAGAGCAGTTTGATGTCGTGATTTTGGACCCTCCGGCATTTGCAAAGTCCAGAACTGCTGTTAAAAATGCAGTAAAGGGATATCGTGAGATTAACCTGCGTGCCATGAAACTTGTGAAGGATGGCGGATTTCTTGCAACATGTTCCTGCTCCCATTTTATGGAGTACGAGTTGTTTACAAAGACGATTTATCAGGCAGCAGCCAGTGCGCATAAGCGGCTGCGCCAGGTAGAATACCGTACCCAGGCGCCAGACCATCCAATATTGTGGGCGGCACAGGAGAGCTATTATCTTAAATTTTATATTTTTCAGATAATTGAGGACAGGTAATTTGAAACAGAAACACAAGTATATTGAAGATATCTTGATATGTATAAGAATAAAGGAGAACACAATGAAAAATTTTAAAAACTATACACCAGAAAAATACTCTGAATCAAAATTTCAACAAGTGGAAGAAGGCATTTATTGTACAAAAGATCCGTATGGTATTTCGAGTAAGGATATTTATGTGACTTCACTTTCTTTTGAAATGGAACCGGAACGCTATTGTGAGGAAGACGCTTCACCCAGAAATATTACGCAGATTCCTTTTGAATGTTTGTTGGACGAATTTTCAGTGTATGTTACGGACTTTTATGATTCGTTGAATGAAGAGAGTGAAACTGTGTGCTACCAGGAATTTGGCGCATCGGATTTGGCGAATATTCAAAAGCTGCGGACAATTATCGGAAAAAGCTTTTATGCAGTGGAAAAAGAAGACTATGACGAAGATGACGAGGATTTTGAGATTGTGTTCGAATGATAACGGTTGTTTGTGATAATAGACGGATGGAGGGACGCAAAAACTGTACCACGGTCTTGACAGATTATCGCGCACCGGTTTTATTCAATTCCTGTTTGCTGGGAAAAACTTAGTGCTCCATCCAACTAGAAAAATGATAAAATTGAATACTGTTACTACTCTTTACCCTTTGGCAGCAGATTATCTTGACAGACAATCTGCTGCCTTTTTATGCACGCACCCTGCTCGATTTTTCAAACATGCTCTAGAAAATCATAATTTTTTGTAACGAATGATAAATTAATGTGATATAAAGGGTAGAGGGGGTGAGTTAAGGAATGGATTACTCAGATATGGAAAATGTTTATCAGAAGTATTCCAGAGTAGTTTATGGATTTTTATATTCCCATACGCATAATGCCGAATGGTCGGAGGAAATGACGCAGGAAACTTTTTTGAAGGCAAGTATGTCTATTTCACGTTATGATGCTTCCTGTAAATTATCTGTATGGCTTTGCCAGATTGCAAAGCATATATTATGGCAGGAACTTCGGAAAAAGAACCGTTTGAAAATGGCGGAGCTTTCCGATGATCTTCCAGATGATTCAATATCGGATGGGGAAACTTTTGTTATTCGGCAGGAAAATAAGATCGAGCTTTATCAGGCAATCCACCTTCTTCCAGAACAGGAGAGAGAAGTTGTATTGTACCGTATAAGTGGAGAATTGTCTTTCCGTGAAATCGGGGAAATAATGGGAAAAAGCGAAAATTGGTGCAGGACTATTTTTTTTCGTGCCAAACAAAAAATCAGAAAGGAGATCAGTCGGAATGAATGAAAAATATAACTGTGATGTGATACGGGATCTTCTTCCCGGCTACATTGACAACATTTTAAGTGACACAGGAAGTGAACTGGTGAAAAATCATTTAGGAGAATGTGAGGAATGTCATAAATTTTATACGGAAATGGAGGAAGGTATCGGAAAAGATGATTTATCTGCCCATGATACCATTGCTGTCGATGCACTGAAAAAGATACGAAGGCGCATGAACCGCCTGAAAATAACCATAGGGATACTGGCAGGTATTCTATTTATATTCCTGCTATTTGCCGCTCTTAAAATTTATGTTATTGGCAAGCCGCTTGAAACAGGATATATGTCCATATCAGACACTATATATGACGAAGAAACAGGGCAGCTTACTGTGAACGGAGAAATAAATCTGTATTCCTTCCATGTCAGTAAAGTGGTGTGGGAAGAAGATAAGAATGATACAAATGTTGTGAATGTGATAGTTTATTATGCGGAAACACTTCCCTTTGCAAAAGATAAGACTGATTTTTCTGTTGTAATTCCTGATATAAAAGGGAAAAAGGTTTACCTTGCCTGCCCGGAATATGACCGAAGGGAAATATATGACTGGCAGACGTATCACTATGAGGAAATAGAAAATTTGAAAAAAGAAATATACAGCAAAATACCAGAACTTAACGAAAAAACAGATGCTTTAAGCTGTATGAAGGGAGTAACAACAGTGGAAGAAATGGAGGGAATTAGTTTTTCTGTGGATTTTATATATGGGGAAGACGCATCCTACTGGTGGTTTAATGGTATGCTGACAACGGACGGAGAATTTGGAGCGGCAGATTTTGAAATATGGATTTCTCTTGAAAAGCCCCATAAAATTCTTATCTATGATTATCAGACAGGTGAATATATTGATGATTTTTCTATGATATCAAACAGAAGGGCGGCAGGAGATAATTCATTTTCAATTCTGACAAATAAATTTTTTCTTATAGGCTGAACTGTTACACCAAAACGGGATAAAAAAAGATTGACAAGATAATGAGGTATATGATATGGTAGTAGAGGTCAAACGACCATGCCGAAGACAGTAGGTGCTGATATACAAAAACGTATATTTGGCGTAAGGATACCGCCTACCGAGGAAAAAGAGTTTTTATGATGATTACTTTTACCTCTCAGGATATGTTCAGGCATATAGGAGAGGTTTTTTTATGCACAGGGGCGCGTAAGGAAATTAGCAGCTAAAGCTGTACGCACCCCGCGCGGCGAGCAGGGAAAATCTTCTCTGCTCGATTAGTTATAGTAGTGTTATCATTTTAGGCTCCTTTCGGCAGGACCAGGATTTTTAAATCCAAGGTCCAGATATGTATTTTCGCAATATCAGAAATAGTTCACTTGTCCATCAACGTTGTGAAAAGAGATTTCGAGAGTACATTTAGAATCTATAAGGAGGTAAGAAAATGGCAAAGATTGAATTAAAACAGCCTATTGTTGAGGAAATCGCATCAGTAGTTAAGGACGCAGCAACAGTTGTTATTGTAAATTACAGTGGGATTACTGTTGAACAGGACACACAGCTTCGTAAACAGCTTCGTGAAGCAGGCGTTACTTACAAAGTTTATAAAAATACACTTATGACGCGCGCTTTTCAGGGGACAGAGTTTGAGGGCTTGATTGAAAACCTCAAGGGAACTAATGCGATTGCTGTATGCAAAGAAGATGCGACAGCTCCAGCAAGAATTTTGAGTAATTTTGCAAAAACATGTCCTGCAATTGAGTTAAAAGCGGGTATTGTGGAAGGCATTGTTTATGATGCAAAAGGAATGGCTGCCATTGCAAGCATTCCATCAAGAGACGAACTTATTGCCAAGTTCCTTGGAAGTATTCAGTCTCCTATCACAAACTTCGCTCGTGTGCTGAATCAAATTGCAGAAAAAGGCGGTCCAGATGCTTGTGAACCTGCACATGAGGCAGAGGAAACAGCAGAAGTTTCTGAAGCAGCAGAATAAGCTGCCGATAAAGCGAATGACATAAACAGAAGAAAACAGAAAAATAATTCAATGAATGAAATTTATTATGGAGGTAAACAATCATGGCAAAGTTAACAACAGCAGAATTTATTGAAGCAATTAAAGAGCTTACAGTTTTAGAGTTAAATGATTTAGTAAAAGCTTGTGAGGAAGAATTTGGCGTATCAGCAGCAGCAGGCGTTGTTGTTGCACAGACAGGCGCAGCAGGTCCAGCAGAGGAAGAGAAGGACGAGTTTGATGTAGAGCTTTCAGAAGTAGGACCAAACAAGGTTAAGGTTATCAAGGTTGTACGTGAGATAACAGGTCTTGGATTGAAGGAAGCAAAAGATTTGGTTGACGGAGCTCCTAAGATGGTTAAGGAAGCTGCAACAAAGGCTGAAGCTGAAGAAATCAAGACAAAGCTTGAGGCAGAAGGCGCAAAGATTACACTTAAGTAATTTTATAATTTGTATCAATAATAGAGGCTGTCGCATTAAGAATGCTTAATGCGGCAGCTTTTTAGTATAATATACCTTGACAGGCGAGGTATATTAATATATGATATATATCAACAGTAAAGTGTTCGAAAATTATTATCAGGAAAGGGGGAGAATCATGTCAATTACATCGGACATTCTCAGAGGGCATACAGAGGCAATTATCCTTTCGCATTTGTTGGATCAGGATGGTTATGGGTATCAAATCAATAAGGATATTATGAAGAAGACAAACAATGCATATGAATTGAAAGAGGCAACACTTTATTCGGCATTTCGGCGATTAGAGCAGGCTGGCTGTATCAGAACTTATTGGGGAGACGAAACAGTTGGGGCCAGACGCCGTTATTATGCCATAACAGATGATGGCAGAAAAGCATATCATGGATATAAGCAGGAGTGGCAGGAAGCGAAAGAAATAATCGACAAGCTATTAAAATAGCAGAAAAAATCGTAGGAAATGTATCAAAATCAGCGATTTTCAATGGAGGACTATGATGAAAGAAAGAATCAAACAGCACTTTAATAAAATATTTGCAGATGCGCCAAAAACAAGAAAGGCACTTGATTTGAAACAGGAAATGATGCAGAATGCATTGGACAAATATGATGATATGATAATGGACGGGTATTCAGAAGAGGATGCCTATCAGAACGTGATTACCTCTATTGGTGATGTACGGGAACTTTTTTCGGAGATGGAGGAAAAGAACCTGCTTACTTTACCGGAGAAGGACAGAAAGAAGAAAGCAATGCTGACATCTGTAGCGGTTGGTATATATATTTTTGCAGGCGCTGTTTTTATGTTTTTTGCGACACTCAATGAATTGACCAGAAATTATAGCTATGAATTTGCGCCGCTTGGATGCGTTCTGGCAATACTGATTTGTATTCCGCCAACAATTATGATTGTATATGCGGCAAATATGTATCCTGATTATTCCAGAAAGGAAAAAAGTGATATGGTAGAACAATATAAGCAAGTAAAATACAACAGCAACAAAGAAAAAGCGCTCAAAAAATCTATTAGTTCTATTGTATGGACCTTTGCATTAGTGACATATTTTTTAGTTAGTTTTTCGACATATGAATGGCATATCACATGGATTATTTTTCCGATAGCAGCCTGCATTCAGTCTATCATTGGATTGCTGTTTAGTATGCGGGCGGAGGATAAATATTTGTAAGTGTATGAAATAGTTATACAGAAATGGGGAAAATTATGAAACGTCTAAGAATAGGACTTCTGGTAGCATTGTGCATTCTTACCGCTGCCTTATGTGGTATTTTTGTTTATGGCATGACAGGGCATAATATCTATCGCGGTATTAAAAACAGGGAGTATACAGGGATACAGCTTGTATTGGAAAAAGAGATATCTGGAGATGAAATTGACAGTATTTTGATATCCAATAAGGTGTGCAGCAATGATATATATATTTATGAAAGTGAATCAGATACAATAACAGTAAAGGAATACAGTGAATTTAAACTTACGGAAGATGAAATTTCTACGGTTAAGGTAAATAATGGTCGTCTTGAAGTAGCAGGAAAGCGAAAAAATCAGATAGGATACTATCGTGGCCCGTTTTCTTTTACAGGTGGCAAATTTTACACAGAGTTATGGCTTCCAGAATCTTATCATGGCGAGATTTCATTAGAGACAGTCAGCGGTGATATCATCGCAGAACCAGCTATCAATCTAGCAAAAGATTTTAAAGCGCAAAGTATGAGCGGCGATATAAGCCTGCCTGTACTCACAGCAAAAAATATTTCAATATCCAGTACAAGCGGATATATCAAAACAGAGACAATCCATGCAGACGATAACGGTTCCAATGGGGCGGTTCGTATCGCAACGACCAGTGGGGATATCAATTTAAAGCAGGTTACAGGCGAATTGAACTTGAGCACTACAAGCGGATATACTACGATGGAAACATTATCTGGAGATGGACAGTTTTCTACAACAAGTGGAGATATTACCATTCAACACATGGGCGGCAGTGCGGTTATCTCTACAACAAGTGGAGATACTACCATTCAATACATGGATGGCAGTGCGGCTATTACTACAACAAGCGGAAATATTTCCATTCATGAGGGAAATGGTGACAGAAATGTGACGAGCACTTCTGGGGATGTTTTCGCTGAAGAATTTGATGGCAATTTTGATATCAGTGCAACAAGTGGAGATGTTATCATAAAAGCGCGCAGTGGAGCAGGAGCGATTGAGACAATAAGCGGCGATATTCAATTGGAACTGGAAGAGCTAAAAAATAAACTGACAATAAACAGTAACAGCGGCCACGTGGATATAAGGTTGTCAGAAAAGAACGCTTTTGAATTTGAAGCAAGTACGACCAGCGGTGATATCAATACCTTTTTTGACAATCATTTGAATTATTCCAAAAAAGGAAACCAGGCGCAGGGAACATATGGCAGCAACGTTCAGGGTGGCCTGATTGATATTGAAACGACCAGCGGTGATATCCAAATTACACAATTACGTTAAAAGCGTGCGATAAAGCGTATCGAAAATAATTCTTTATCCAGCCTAAAAAGTATGTTATAATGAATCCCGATGGGAAACATATAGATAATGTACGTTTGGAATCTTCCTTGCACCTGCTTTTCCGCCAACGATGATCTAAATACCTTCTTGTAATGTCAGGCACAAAGAGACTCCGAACATACGAAGATAAGTTGAGGGAGGAAATGAAATGATGCATATGATTTGTCTGGATTTGGAAGGAGTATTGGTTCCTGAAATTTGGATTGCTTTTGCGGGGGCAAGCAATATCCCTGAATTAAAGCGGACAACACGTGATGAACCAGATTATAATAAACTGATGAACTGGCGTTTGGATATTCTCAGAGAGCATGGACTGGGGTTAAAACAGATACAAGAAACCATTGCAACAATTGACCCAATTCCAGGGGCGAAGGAATTCTTGGATGAACTTCGGTCTATCACACAGGTTATTATTATCAGTGATACTTTTTCGGAATTTGCGAAACCGCTTATGGAGAAACTTGGCTGGCCGACAATTTTCTGCAATTCATTAGATGTTGCGCAGGATGGCAGTATCACAGGTTTTAAGATGCGCTGTGAGCAGTCAAAACTTACAACGGTAAAGGCGCTGCAATCAATCGGATATGATACAATTGCTGTCGGAGACAGCTACAATGATCTTGGTATGATTCAGGCAGGAAAAACAGGATTTCTATTCAAAAGTACAGAAAAAATTAAGGCAGATTATCCGGAAATTCCAGCATATGAGACATATGAGAAATTGATGGAGGCAATCAAAGGGGCTGTTGAGAATTAATCATTCATGTCAGAACAATGTACGCTTGTGATATCAGTCATAAAGAGATTGCGAGCATATATGTAATATACAGGACACAGATTGAACACCAAATTGCCAATTGAATAAAAAGAAAAGGAACATTGCAAGAACTGAATGACGATGAAACATCATTCAGTTCTTGTAATGTTCCTTTTTTAATATTATAGTAAATCATTGAAACAAAAAGCGCAGCTTTTTGCAGATTGCGGAATACTCTATTTTCTGCTGTTCTTTGTTTCTATGAGGAAGTATTCACAATCGCAATGCTGGAATCGCCTTGGCGTGCCTGTTCGACGACAGCGGCGGACAATTTCTGGAATGAGTTGTAGGAGGAAGTGGCGCCTGTCAGCGCATCAATTGCACCTTCACCCTGTCCCTCCTGCAATTGGCTAGCGTAGTAACGGGTGTATTCATTTGGATAAGTTCCCTGTGCATTGAGCATAGTCTGCATATAGTTGCTGTCCCAGCTCTTGATAAAACCGCTTGCGTTTTCCGCATTATATTCCACGGAGACAATGCTGCCGCTCTTGACCATGATTGTGATATATTCCTTCCAGCCATGACTAAATTCAGCGGCTTGTGCAGTGTAGTAGCCGTCCTGTAGTGCTGTTTTTGCTGATTCGTCACCACAGGCTGTCATAAGTGCCAAAAGCATCAGTGAAATCAGTGATAGGCGTAGTTTCCGTATCATTTGTCATTTTCCCCCTTCAATATAAATTTCTTTACATGAGATTGAAGAACTTCTGCTTCCCTTGCGAGAAGTCCACTTGATTGTTCTATTTCGCCAGCGTTTTGAAGGTTCTGGTCTGCAATGCCGGAGATTGTCTCAATTCGTTCGTCCATGATGGCAAGCGCGCTTTCCTGACCCTGGACAGCCGCAACCAAATGGTCAGAGATAACACTGATCTGGTCAGAGACACGGGAGATAGCACGAAGTGAATCGGCAGTGTCGGCGGTCAGTTTCACACCCGTCTGAATCATAGTGCTGGTGTGCGTTACCATCTCTGTTGCGTTTTGTGCAGCCTCGCCGCTTTTGGCAGCGAGGTCTTTGACTTGAGCAGCCACGACAGCAAATCCTCTTCCGGAGCTTCCGGCGCGGCTTGCCTCTATGGAGGCGTTGAGTGCAAGAATGCTGGTTTGGAATGCGATATCCTCAATGGATTTTGCAATTTTAGTGATTTCCTCGGCGTTGGTGCTGATGTTGTCCATGGCACTAGACAGAGAGGACATATGGGTATTTGCATCTTGGATACACTGGGCAATTTCCTCAGTCTTGCTGCGAGTCTGGCTAGTACTTTCCGTGACATTAGACAGTTGTTCCTTCACATGGGAAACTTCACAGACCAATGCTTCTGTGGACTGATTCTGTTCCATAGATGCCTGATGCAATTGGCTGGACTGTCCATTCAGTTCCTCGGACATATGGGCAAGCTGGGAAGTGGCGTTGCGAAATCCCGCAATTGTATTATGCATGGATTGGATAATTGTGCGCAGACTGTTTCGAATCAAGGTGAAATCGCCCCTGTAATCCATTTGGGGAGCGACACACAGATTGCCGTTTGCCACTTGTGTCAGTACTTGCTCAATATCTGATATGTAATTGTTGATGCTTTCTACGGTAGTGCCAAGTGTGCGTGTCAGCACTTCAAGTTCATCTTTAGAATGAACAGGAGTTACGGCGGTATGCAGGTCACCGTCAGAGAGGGAGACCATGCGGGTTGTCACACTCTTAACAGGGCGGGAAATTGACCGTGCAAGCTGCAGGACGAGCAGAATGGAGATAACCAGCACTGCAAGCGTAGCTGCCACTGAGACATATATTGCGCCGCGAATCGTATGGGCGTAATCCGCCTCTGGAATGTGCAGCACTAAGGACCACTGTGTGCCGCGGATAGGAGAGAACGCAACCAGTATATGTTCTCCATTCACAGGAAATTCCGTAGAGCCAGTTTCTCTGGCAATAATGTGCTTGAGAGCATCTTCATTTTCCCCGCCGATCTGGGCCAGTGTACTACCTGACAGAACGAGAGACTGGTCTGTGTGTCCAGCGATGATACCTTTGTGGTCAACCATATATGCTGTACTGTGCGCACCCAGATTAATGCTGCTAATTACATCGTTGAGTGTGTCATATTTGTAGACACCTACTACATACGAGGTTGTTTCACCATCTTCCTTCACAGGCATTCCCATAGTGATGCCTAGTTTTTCCTGAAAAATGGTGGAAGAACTGGTCGTGAAATTATCGGTATCCTGTAGGAGTGCAAAGAAATCTCCATCAATACTTTGTGGTGCACCATCAATACCTTGAATCAGTTTTCCGTCCAGGTCATACAGGGCAATGGTATGCAATTCGTAGATTTCCGCAGTTTTTGCCAGAATCTCCGATTGTGATGCACCTTTTTCGCCAAGATTCCCAGCCAGTGTCATCATGCGGTCTGCTAGCATGTGGATGTTAGCTTCCACCGTTTTGGCCGACTGCCGTGCCATGGGCTGGAGACTGTCAAGCAGGATATTGGTTGCCAGATACTGCATGGCCATCGCCATAAAAACGCAGCTTACAATTACCAGTATGAGGATATTAAGGGTAGTGCTTCTCAAGATTCTTCCATTGAGACTTCGTCTGGGTTTCCAGTGCTGGAAACCGGTATTTTTTTCAGTCACGATTCAATCTCTCCTTTTTGCAGTATGTATGCTTAAAGATTTCCTTGCACAATATCAAGTACAAAGAGACTTCAAGGATACAGTGTATTATTAATTATTTATATAATAAATAAAAGCCCATTTATGCTACTGTCAGAAAAACAAATATTTGTTCTCTTCCAAAGAATAAGGTGTGCTTTGCCATATAGTATATCATAGACAGATTATTAAGTCAAAATCAAAATGAGTTTGTTGCTTTCACTAACTTAACAGATTTTGTTCAATAAAGTCCAAATAAGGTTTTTTGCTGCAAAATAATATCAATGAATCGACAAAGATCATGAATATGAAAAAACTGCAGCTTCATTGTATCATTTTGTGGAATATAAAAAGAATGGCCTTGTAATGCGCAGTCAAAAACAAATGCTTCTCGGTAGATATTGTTCATCGGGCCATATAAATAAGGTGGCCGCAGAATATAGGCATCAGGCTTTCTTTTTTGCAATGCTTGTTCTGCTGCAATTTTATTGGTTCCATAGGTTCCCCAATACTGATTGGCGCCAAGCGGGGTTTCTTCCATAAATGGCTGGGGAGCGTTTTCAGGGTATACAGCGCTTGAACTGATTAAAAGATACTGATCACAGCCTCCTAAAGCGTCAAGCAACAAATTGATATCCTGGGCGGTATAGGCAGTATCAATTACAACATCAAAATGAAGTTTAGAAAGAGTGCTGCCTAAATGATGCCGATCTGCCTGTATGAGATTTGCATTGGCAGGCTGCGGATGTTGGTTTCGGTTGAGGACATAGACCTCATATCCCATAACAATATAATATTCGGCGATAAAACGGCTGACAAATACTGTACCGCCAGTTATAAGTATTCGTTTCATATTTAAAAATTCCTATACATACATTGTGTTGTTAGTGCGTCTTTTAAAAATCAGTGCTATATCCAAATATCAAATTCCTCTGGTTCGGGCAGTTGTTCCCAAAGCGTCTGTGCAGGCAGAGCGGCCAAAAGCTGCTGATGATCTTCATTCAGCCATTTGATGTGCGCCTTCATATAATCAGAATCCAGGCTTTGTTCTCCAGAGGATGCTTCAGCAACAAGCTGAAAATAGATTAGTTCCTCAAAGCTTTCTGCCCATAAATCCACATCTCCAGTATCGTGCCCATACAGGATAATTTTTGGTTCAGTTTCTCCGGCTGTATATAAAAAACAGTATTTGTCACCAGAAATCTTGCGCGCAAAAGGAATTATTCTGTAATTGGGATTCATAGATTTGTGTTGTGGATACAATGTTAAATCAAGATCAAAACATTCCTGTAAGTCTGCGTAAGCATCTGGCAGATTTTCAAAGGCTATCAGAATACAGTCGTCCATATAGTTGCCAAAAAATTGTTCCTGTTGAAAAGGACATTCGTTGGGGTGAATGAGATACTCCATCATTCCAGACAGATAGATTTCATGAAATAGATTCGGAAACTGCACACCGAAACGAAGTTCCACTTCTTTTAATTCCATAATGATATCCTCCTTATGAATTCCAAAACATTTCAGAAAAGATAGACATGATGTTGGGGTCAAAAGGTATTTTGCCCCTTATGATACCACGGATTGCTCCGCATTTCATGCTCCCGCAATCCTAAAACACCTCA
>CAJUKA010000012.1 GCA_910586585.1 uncultured Lachnospiraceae bacterium | reverse complement strand
CATTCGAAAGGGCCTCTTAAAAGTTTCTCTCGTGCGTCTTCGCGTCTTTTTTTAAATCGCTGCGCGATAGCACTAAAGCTACAGTCCCTTCGACGCACCTTTTCTGAGAGAAACTTTCATTCGAAAGGGCCTCTTAAAAGTTTCTCTCGTGCGTCTTCGCGTCTTTTTTTAAGTCGCTGCGCGATAGCACTAAAGCTACAGTCCCTTCGACGCTCCCTCCTGAGAACTATTTTCATCCTTAGAATCTGGCAGCTCTTCTGGTTTCTCTCCGTTTTTTAAATCTGGCATCCCTTCTGGTTTCTCTCCGTTTTTAAAATCTGGCATCCCTTCCGGTTTCTCCCCGTTTTTTAAATCCGGCATTCCCTCTGGTTTTTCTCCGTTTCCAAAACCAGGTCTTCTTCCTCCAAATTCGAATCCCTGTCCATAAATAAGCCCATCCATTACAACTTCTGTTGAAATATCCCCTGTCTGAACTGTATAAGTTCCATTCTCTGCAATCTCCGGACAACTGATTACAACGGAATTATAACTTTTTTTCATTGTCCATGCAACAAGTTCTTTACCATCACTGTCAACAAGTACTATATCACTGTCCGCTGCATTTGATTCCTCTGTATTGATAAGAATTGAACCTTGTGTTGATTCAGAACCAAAATTCTGTGCCATATTGCGCTGTCCTGCCGCTACCACAATCCCACCGCTTATAGATGCATCTATTCCATAATCCAGTGCGCCATCTCCACCATGAGAAGCCCCAGCGACATAGACTTCTCCGCCGTTTATTGTGAGATAACCATTTGTATCAATTCCATCACCTTCCGCATCAATCTTCACAATACCGCCAGAAATCTGAATGCTGGCATCAGGCTGTGTATCTCCCATTTTGCCGCCTGGAATTTCCTGTTCTGTTTCTTCTGTATTATTTTCTGTAGTACTCCTTTTGTCTGTAGCATTGAACCCGTCGTTTGATGAAACAAGTTCTATTGCACCGCCCAAAATCGTAATAATTCTTGCCTCGATCCCTTCATAAGACTGATTGATTTTGATGTCGCCGCCTTCTATTTTGACCTCATTGAGCGCATTGATTCCATCTGTTCCAGCACTCAGCTCAAAACTTCCGCCTCCAATATAGACATTCCCTTGTGTATTGTCATCATCATTTGCAGATTTTATGGCTGCCTTTCCTGCCGCTATCACAAAGTTTCCATCGGCAATTGCCACATTTTCCTTTCCAGAAAGCCCCTGTGAGGCTGCTGTAATCTCATACGTTCCATCTGTGACAACAAGCTCGTTTTTGGATACAATGCCATGTGCAGACGGGGACTGAACAATTAATGTTCCTATTCCATTTAATGTCAAATCATCTTTTGAAAAAATAACCGCATCAATATTATTGTCATCAATCGCGGTAAATTTCCCGCCGTTTGTCAGTGTATTCTCTGTACCTTCTGCCAATGTCACAAAAACTTTATCGGCCTTTTTAATGTAAATCGGAGCCGACGATTCTGAGTGAATAGTTACTCCATTTAATATCAACTGAACTTTTTCTGATTTCTCCACATCGACAATAACCATTCCATCACTAAGCGATCCATTTATGATGTAATCCCCCTCTTTCGTTATTGTAACAGTATTTTGACCTATCGCAACCGCACTGGAATCAGAGGTACACCCCGCATCAGAAAGTGTGATTTGCTCGCACTTTGATGCATCATATTCCCCGCTTAAATCCCTCTCTGAAAACAGCTGTGACGCTGCCGCGACGCTTGTATTCGAACTCATATTCTGATTTGCGCTGTTTCCGCACGCGGTCATCGTGATACTAACGGCCCAAATTGCCGACAAATATAAATATCGCTTCATTTATTTCCTCCATTCTGAACAACATATTTTCGGAATTTCTTTGTGCCTGATTCATATATAATTCCTGTCTTGAGAACCGTTCAAAACATATTGGAAACGCTGCTGCATAATTGATATGAAGCAAGCTTTCTACATGAGTTCCGTTATGCCCATTTCCTGATTGGATATGGTAATTTCCAAATTTCCATTTCGGCAACGCAATTCATCTATAAACGATTTCTCGGTATTTTTTTCCTTGAATGTAATAAAATAGGTCAGCTTAAATAAACTGCCCATGTTGGTTGTCTTAACATGAACAAGCTTATTTTTTGTTGTATACTGCGCAAACAAATCGTCAAATACATCTGTGTAATCCAAATCCTCCGGAATCGTAATATGTAAGATTTTTTCCAAGAATCCCTGTTTCTTCTCGCCAAACTCAATTTGTGCATACAGCATATTCATCATGCCAATCAGCACTGCAAACAAGAATGCATATGCAAGATAACCCATACCTGCAATTAACCCTGCACCCATTGCCATAAAAATTACACCGATTTCCTTTGCAGTACCTGGTACAGAACGAAATCTTACCAGGCTAAAGGCTCCAGCCACTGCAACGCCTGCACCTACATTCCCATTGACCATCATAATCACAACGCATACTACCGCTGGAAGTGTTGCAAGCGTAACGATAAAACTTTTTGTATAAGCAGCTTTGTACATATACATTGCCGCTATCATAAATCCTATAACAAGCGCGCTTCCAACACAAAGCATAAAATCTGCCACTGATATCACAGATGCTGTCTGCGTATCAAATAATCCTCTAAAAATTGTCTCTGACATATGAACCTCCCTGGCGCCTTTGGCGTTTTTCCTTTCTTTTTTCTGCTTACGCTATAAATATCCTTCCAGCTTCTTCATTTTGTTTTCTGCAAACTATATTTTTATATGCAGTTCCATATTTCGAAAAGGACGTTTTATAAATTTTTTGCTGTGTCAACACTTTTGCCATCCAAAGCGGTATACTGTCAGGTGTCTTAAGTTCCATAAGGATATATTCTTCTGGCAGCAGATTTTCGCCCCAAATATCCTTTGAGAGAGAAAGTTCTTCTTGTCTAGCCAGGATATTTTCATCAAAGGTCACTCTAAAATCACTGCCATCTGTTGCACAAAATGCATCTCTTTCATACGATAAAAATATTTTTGGCTTCAACGTCTGATAAAATTCAAAAAAATAGTCAATTTCATTTCCTATCTGCGTAGCTTTTGGAAACGGAGTCTCTTGTACAATCCACTCTAAGGTTTCTAACTGTGTGAGTGATTCTCTGCGTTTGTATACCACATCACAATATTTTTTCTTTAGTTCTATAAACACCGAGTCTTGCGGCCCTACCTGCTTATAACTTCTAATACGAAACTTTTCTTTATAGATCGGCTTTTCAACAGAATGCCGTGCCAGTCTGTATTGATCCGTATCAAAATACACATTTCGAATCGTGGTATGTCCAAAGTCATCCTGCCTCATAAATGGAAGCATTGCTTCAAGAACTGCTTTCCTTTGCCGTTTTGTCATTATATACTTCATTTCATAACGTTCAAATACTGCCTGATATGCCATTTTCCTAACCTCTCACAGGTTCCTTTGATTTGCAATCCAGCCTCAAAGGCTATTTCCTGTGCCCTTTCTTTGTTATGCCATGAGTATAAAATGTGAAGCTTAAACGAAGCTTAAATGAACTGTGTAGATTTTGTGAAATAATATATGGCAGTTTTTATCCCTATCCCGTCAAGGCAAACACAATTCTCAAGTGGATATTAATTGGTAAGAGTTTAAGACAAAATCAAGCACAATATTTCATAATCTCTCTTACCGCTTCATAGAATGTACAAATGATTCAGGAGGAGAAGCCTATCAACAATTATGAAAGATTATATTGAGGAACGGGCTATTAATATCGCCGTTTATATTATTGATAATAACGCTACTGTAAGGCAGACAGCCAAGGCTTTTGGTGTCAGCAAATCGACTGTACATAAAGATGTCACATCGCGGCTTATGCAGGTTAATCCTGCTCTTGCAAAACAGGCACGAACAGTGCTTGATGTCAACAAATCTGAGCGCCATATCAGAGGGGGGCTTGCCACCCGCGAAAAATATGCCCATAGAAATGAATTGAATGCATAAATGATACAGGGGCACGTTGCCCGTGCCCCTGTAAATATGTAATAAAAGAATACCTTGCTGTCAAACAATTCTGCGCACGCACAAAACACTGCGGTACAATGCATTGCTTATTTTGATGCCCGTTTTTGCAGAACTTGCATGAACAATTTTCCCATTTCCGATATAAATTGCCACATGGCCTGGATAACAAATAATGTCGCCTGGCTGTGCTTCTGCATAACTGACTTCCTTGCCTGCACTTCTCTGTGATGTTGAATTTCTAGGAAGGCTATACCCAAATGCTTTGTAGACCGACTGCGTAAAGCCGGAGCAGTCCGCACCGTTTGTCAGGCTTGTACCTCCTGAAACATAGGGATTGCCTATGAAATTACATGCATATGACGCAATTTCTTTTCCCTTCGCACTGCCGTTTGCCGCCATAATTGCATCTTTATTGGCAGAGTTGTTCGTTGTTGCAGGCTTGGAAGTATCTGCTGTATCATTGTTATTGCTGTTCGTCGTTTTATCACTGTTACTTGTATTATTGTTGTTATTTTTTGCTTCGGCTTCTTTTCGCTTCCGTTCTTCTTCAGCCTCTTTTCGTTTCCGTTCTTCTTCGGCTTCTTTTCGCTTTCGTTCCTCCTCAGCCTTTCTGGCCCGTTCTTCTGCCTCTTCAATCTGTTTAATCTGCGCATTTCTCTGCTTAATCTGTGTTTTATAAACCTCTGCCTGCTGCTTCGCCTTGCTTATCTGCACAGCATAGTCCGCACTGATCGCCTCCAATTCAGCCCGTGCCTCTTCTACACTGTCTTTCTCTTCTTCAAGACCTTCCTGCGCTGATTCCAGCTCAGATTCTTCTATCTCAAGTTTCTCTTTCAAATCTTCTACATTCTGTCTGGCTATCTGATAATTCACCAGCATTTTGTGGTCATATTCATGTACCCTTTCCACATAATCTGCCTTGTTCATCATTTCCTGCATTGTAGAAGAGCTAAAAAACACATCAAGATAAGAAGTTTCTCCGCTTTCATACATTGCCTTAATCCTGGTTTTCATTGCCTCATACTGCTCGCGCTCAGTCTTCTGTGCATCTGCCAAATCGAGCTTTGCCTGCTCAATTTGGCCCTTTTTTGCCTCAATCTCCTCCTCTAAGATGCTGATACTCGCCATAATTTCTGCAATCTCATTGCTTAAAGTTTGTATCTCCTCATTAATCCCTTCCTGCTCATCTGTCAGTTCATTCACTTGGTCATCAAGATCCTCTAGTCTGTCCTGGTCTTGCTGATTCTGCTGCTTCAAATCGTCCTTTTTTGCCGCCTGTACCTGGGAAAGCTCCCTTAAGCCTCCTATATTGCAAAAGGCAGCAAATATCACTGTACAAAGGACGCCTGCCACCAAACGCCTGTATCCCTTCTTCATGTATCTCTTCCCCTTTACCAAATAAGTTTATCAGGAATTCTCTCTTTCTTCCGAATCCGTTTCTTCCTCAACAGTAACAATCTCCATAAGTCTGTCAAGAACCTTATCTTGTACCAGATACATTCTGTAAGTGGTATACCCAACCGTATTTATCAGCTCTGATGGGGAATGATATCCATATTCGTCTGCCTCTTCGGATGCTCTTTCCTTCATCATATCCTCTGTTATCTCAATTCCTTCTGCCCGTGCAACTGCCTCCATTACAAGATATTGTTTGATTGTATCTTGGCACATAGCCAAAAGCTGTGCTTGATACTCCTCCATTGTGACGCCATGTGCCTGTGTGATAAATGACTCAAAATCCATGCCATACACAGACCTTGCAAGAGACTCCATATAATTATTATAATTTTGTGCCTCTTCTTCTACAAGAAATTCGGGTATAGATTTTACATCACTCTCTTCCACAAGCTTTTGTATAATTGCATTTTTTGCATTGGACTCAAAAACCGCTGCCACATTCTCATCCATAGCCTTTTTGCCTGCTTCCCAGAGTTCCTCCTTCGTCTTGTACACAAGCCCCATGCTTTCCATATCTTTTTCAGTAACGCTTTGGTATTCCTCAGAAACTTGTATACCGTTTACTGTAACGGTAAAAACCACTTCCTGCCCCGCTAAATCTGGATTTTTATCATAAGGTTCCGGAAATGTTAAATTCAAATCGACGGTCTCTTTTGGCATCACGCCAATCAACCCATCTTCAAATCCTGGTATAAAAGAACCAGAGCCAATTGCAAGTCTATATCCTTGCGCAGTCCCCCCCTGAAATGCCACGCCGTCCTTTTTGCCTACATAGTCAATATCAACAATGTCCCCTTTTTTCACACTCCTATTCGTGATCATTCCCACCAAAAGTTCTTTGTTGATATAATCCTCAATACTTGCATCGTCTGCAACAGGCTTTGTCGCACTAACCTTCATCTCTTTGTAATTCGTAAGCGTGATATATTCTTCGATATCAAGATCCTGTATTGCTACATAATCCTCCTTGTCACTTATCGCTTCTGTTTCTGTTTCAACAGACTGTGTGCTGTCCGTATCCTCCTGTGTCTGTTCGGTATCTGGCTGTGATGTTTGTGTTTCTTTTGTCTGTGTTGTCTCTGAATTTTTGTTTCCACAGGCGCTTACGCCAAAAATCATAACTCCTGCCAAGCACAATAATACCAGTTTCTTTTTCATAGATACAATCCTTCCTCTTTTCATGATTCGCACTCTTTTCGATATCCCCATACCGCAGAATCGGCACAAATTTTATTTCCCTCCTCATTTGCTGCTACTGCCCATTGTATCATTAATGCTTTAGAAATACAACGAAATCCGTATACTTTCTTGCACTTTCCATAATTTAATGGTACAATTTATATAGCGCGTTTCCGACACCAACAGCAGTTCATCAGCGCTCACTATAAGCAGAAAGGTAAAGATTGAAGATGTTAGCAAAAGTTTTAATCGTGATTTTAGTCATTCTCGTTATTCTACTCGTTGTACTTTATTTTCTCGGCAAAAAAATGCAAAAAAAACAGGCAGAGCAGGAGGCGCAGATAGAAGCAGCCAAGCAAACTGTTACCATGCTTATCATTGACAAAAAAAAGCTAAAGCTAAAAGATGCCGGACTTCCCGCAGTTGTATTGGAGCAAACACCCAAATATATGCGCCGCGCCAAATTCCCTATCGTAAAAGCCAAGGTCGGTCCGCAAATCATGTCTCTTATCTGTGATGCTTCTATTTTTGATATCATACCTGTCAAAAAAGAAGTAAAAGCAACCGTCAGCGGCATCTACATAACAGGTGTCAAAGGCATCCGCGGAAAACTTGATACTGCGCCGGCAAAGAAAAAGGGTAAGTTTAAAGCATGGGTTGAAAAAATGCAGGAAAAGACAGGTGCCAAACCACTCAAATAAAAAACTTCGTTTTTTGTTTCAATGAATTCTGTATTGACAATTTCTTAATTATATTATCATACAAAAAAGAGTACATACGTACTCTTTTTTGTATAAAGCAATAGAAATATCACTTATTCAAACGAGTATCTTCGTATTTCGCAGTTGCGAATGCCAAAAGAAGAATATTCCTCATTTGTCATATCATAAAAATAAGAATGAACAACTCTGGCTATCCCATTATGCGCAACAAGCAAATATGTTTTTTTATCAGACTGCGCCTTCAAGTCATCCAAAAGATTATAAATGCGCTGTGCCAGGTGGAGCATGGTTTCTCCGCCGTCAAAATGATAAACAAAACTTTTCTTTGCTTCCTGAAACTCTGCGCCGTTTCTGGGCGTCGCCTCATATTTCCCAAAATGCTGTTCTCTAAGCCGCTCTTCCGCCCTTGCCGGAATCCCTGTGATATCGGCAACGATTCGTGCTGTATCCATTGCCCGCACAAGCGGCGAGTACAAAATTTCATCAATCTCTGTTTTTTCTGTGATAATTTTCTTCCCAAGCTCCTCGGCCTGTGTACGCCCCAAATCGGTCAGCGCAATATCTGCCGCTCCACAGATCTTGTTTTCTACATTCCATATCGTCTGCCCATGTCTTGTGAAATATAACCCTGCCATCTGATTCAAACCCTGCCTTTTTATAAGTCAAGTTTCAGATCATTTTCTCTGATCCAACCAAGTTTTCTAAATCCTATTCCAATGAAATATGTGAGTACTGCTGGAAAAACAAAGCTGATACCGATAAGTCCTGCCCAGTCCCATATACCAATCGCGTTCTTTGTTCCCGCTGCAATATCATTCAGCCACCCTGTATACACACCGATCTGTCCTACCAGTCCACAGGTTCCCATGCCCGATGCAACTGCCGCACCGTTCATTTTCAGCTCAAAGATACAAGTTGCCAAAGGGCCTGTAATTGCAGAGGCAATAATTGGCGGCAGCCAAATTCGCGGCTTTCTGACAATATTGCCCATCTGAAGCATTGATGTTCCGATTCCCTGGGCAAAAAGTCCTCCAAGGCCATTTTCTTTGAAACTCATGACCGCAAATCCTACCATCTGCGCACAGCAGCCAGCAAGCGCTGCCCCACCGGCAAGCCCCGTAAGACTTAGCGCCGCGCAGATTGCTGCACTGCTGATAGGAAGGGTCAGTGCAATTCCAACAATCACAGAAATGATAACACCCATCAAAAACGGCTGAAGTTCCGTTGCCCACATAATGGCTCGTCCTACTGCACTGGCAGCGCTTCCCACAGCCGGCGCGCACAAAACCGAAAGCAATGCGCCAATCATAATTGTTACAAGCGGTGTCACAATAATATCAATCTTTGTCTCTTTTGAAACTGCTTTTCCAAATTCTGCCGCTACAATTGTGACAAGAAGGACTGCCAGCGGACCACCTGCACCGCCAAGTGTATTGGCAGCATGGCCCACTGCCGCCAGTGAAAAAAGCACAAGCGGCGGGCAGTGCAGGGAATATCCAATAGCAACCGCCATCGCTTCACCTGTGACCGCCTTGGCATATCCCCCAATCTCCACCAAAAATTCCAGTCCTGCCCGTTCTCCTATTGTAGAAATAATCGTACCAATCAAAAGCGATGCAAACAAACCCTGTGCCATGGCGCCCAGTGCATCAATTCCATAACGTTTCCCGGATATCTCTATGTCTTTTCTTTTTAAGAACATCTTTAGTTTTTCCATAATTATACTCCTTATCCATTTCTGTACACATTTTCTGCTCCAAGGACAGTCTTTGCATTGATCTATCACTCACTGATACAATGATATTCCATCATTTCATAGACAAGTTTTGAACCCTCCACGATTTCTGCTGGCAGGAGTGCACGCGCCACACATTTCAGCTCGTCCGATATATCTTCCTCTTTTTTCAGATATGCATAGTCTCCTTCAAGGCTGTTTACTGTATAATAAATCTTATCTAACAGCATCTGTGTCTACTCCCCAATAAGTTCTTTGACAACCGCAGCAATTTTATCACATTTGCAGTTTGCAAAGAAATATTCCTTAAATTTCTCTCCGCTTAATGCTCCTTTGCAAAGCTCTGGATCAAGCTTTGGCAAAATATCACAGAGATCTGTATGTGTCACTGTCTTTACTTCGTCTAATATTTTCTTGTTTCTCTGTTCTGGTACAACGCGCTCTTTTGGATATCCGCCGCCTCCTGGCGCACAGAATAATTTTTCAAAAATATACCCCAGGTTCAGCTCGCCGCCCCAGCCAAAATTCTCTGCAAAGGGAAGTGCCACACAATTTCCGTCATTTACCTGCGAAAACAAATATGCATCCAGCGGCGATGCAATATGACCACAAAGCACTTTAGGAAATGCATTGCATGCAAGCATTGCGCCCTCACCAGTACCACAGCCTGTAATGACAAAATCTGCTGCACCGGAATTTAAAAGTACGGCTGCCAAGATGCCATTCTGCACATAAGTAAGCTGGTGTGTATCCTCCGCAGAATACATTCCATAATTGAATACTTCATGCCCCATTGGCTCTACCACCTTTTTGAGCGTCTCACAAATCATAGCATTTTTCGCCGCCTGACTGTTTTCATTGATTAATGCAATTTTCATTTAATTATCCTTCCTTTCTTTTCTGTCATATTTACCACTCATATCTATACACTATTACACCATCTTTGTCAACAGAGTATACCTTTTTTATAAAAAAAAGAATAAGCTTTTGAAAATTTTGTGAAATTTATACATTTTTCATTGCTTTCATTGGGCTTTTGCGATATAGTAAATATATCAATACAAAACAGCAGGAATGCCGGGGGCATTCCTGAATTTTATATAACTCCTATAAGGGGGCGAAGAAATTTGATAGCAAAGAAAAGTGAACTTGTAAAACGCAAAAAAAGTACAAAAGTATATGATCCGCCAACTACTCTGGCTTTCATAACTCCCCCGTGCAAAACAGATCTTGTACAGCGGGATGAATATGTTCAATTCGTAGAGCCTCACCGGGAAGAATCGGCAGAACGTATCCCACAAGAAGAATATGATCAGTTAGTAGAGCCTTACCGGGAAGCTATGACAAGACTTGAAGTTCGTATGAATGGGTTGAATGAGGACTACCGAAAAAAATACAGAGATTACCCAATCCATAATATACAGGCACGCATCAAAAGCAGGAAAAGCATTGAGAAAAAACTTGTAAGCAAAAATCTTCCGATTTCTGCCTTTACTGCAAAAGACAATCTGACCGATATTGCTGGTATCCGTGTAATCTGCTATTTTGTCGAAGACATCTTCAGTATTCTCACGCTTGTGAAAAATCAGACAGATTTGCTCATATTAAAGGAAAGTGATTACATCCACTATCCAAAGGAAAGTGGATACAAAAGTTATCACATGGTACTTGGCATTCCTGTTTATCGTATTGAAGGAATGCAGTATTACCCTGTAGAGATACAGTTTCGCACACTTGCCATGGATTTGTGGGCAAGTATGGAGCACCGTATTTGTTACAAGGGTGAAACGCCAGACGAAATAACAGACGCTTTTACGAATTATTCATTAGAGCTTTCGGAAATGGAACGGCGCATGAAACACCTTCTTGATGAAATTCGCAAAAACAATCCGCAGGAACCGATGCAATAGTCAGACACGGCTTTTAATTTCTACTGTAATATTGCAGTCTGCTATAAACTGATAGTTGGCTTCTAGTCCATAGGCAATATGTATTTTCATACTGTGATTGCTCTCCTCCATATTGATTTTTTTGGTATCGAGAGCAATCAGTATGTTTCCAAAGGGTGTCTCATAATCTGTCATTGTCTTCTTTCCCTCTGAAAAAACCATCTGTACATTAACAGGTCCCTTTTTTGTTAATATAAATTCTTTATTTTTCAGTTTTATCATATTTTTAACTGGCTCAGGAAATCCCTCTACAATCTCTTCATACAACAAAAAATGCGCATCATTTCTATAATAATATTCACCGGGGCAAATCGTCTCTATTCGGTCAAGCTCTTCATCAGAAGCAGCTTCCTCAACCTCATTATCTACAATCTGCAAGCCCTGTACTGATATCAGTACTTCTTTTGTCATGTGCTGCCTCCTTTACTCAAAAAGTTCTAACAGCGCAAGTTTATACTTTACCCTGACTGCCGCTTCCTGCTCATCTTCCTGATTGGCATTCCCATAAAAATATAATTCCATAAAGTCTTTGGCATCCTCTGTTGTAAGCGCTTCTCCATTTTCGTCTACAATACATCCAGTTCCTGATTTTACAAAAATTTCAGGTCCCAGAATTCCTACCCACAAGACTACTCCCAATACAACTGCCAAATTCTTTATTTGCTTGCGCTGTTTCCATATACACATATAACCATACCTTCCTATTTTTTCTTTTATAGTAAGTATGGACCTTTTTTCAAATCATATTCACTTAAATTGAATTCTCTATTTTGCTGTCATTTTTCTCAAGGCATAGCTGCCGGATAATTGCCTCCTCCTGGTTGTCAATATGTTTTTTCACAACCTCTGCCGCCACTTTTTTGTCTTTTTTGCAAATGCTCTGGTACATTTCCTTGTGTTCCTGCTGAAGCATCTCATGGGACGCATCATCTTTTAAGTACTCAAAGCGGTAGCGGTACATCTGTTCTGACAAATTGTTTACCAATTGGATTAGTCTGGCATTTCCTGTAGATAAAACAATAATATCATGAAATGCCACATCAGCCTCCGCCATCTTTCTTGTATCGTTTGTCTCTACTGCAACGCTGAAATTTTCACATGCCTGAAAAAGACTATCCCGATCCTCCTGGTTCATTCTCTCACATGCAAGTTCAATTGCCAACACATCAAGCGCGCGTCTCACTTCCATGACATCTTTTAGACTTTTTAGGGTAATCTGCGCTACTTCTGCCCCGCGCCTTGGTATCATAATTACCAGTCCCTCAAGCTCAAGCTTCCTGATTGCTTCTCTGATCGGTGTACGGCTCACTCCCAGCTTGTTTGCCAGATGAATTTCCATCAGGCGTTCGCCGGGTTTCAGCTTTCCAGTGAGGATCTCCTGCCTTAGTGTATTAAAAACCACATCCCTAAGAGGCAAATAGTCATCATTATTCATCATACTCATATAATCCCCCCATTCCTGCTTAACCTGCGAATTTCATGTATCCAAATTACGTTAGGAACTGTTCAGAAATTACTTGTGACAAGAACGCCGCATAAATGTTCAGCTGCAAAGAAGAAAATCGCAGGCATAGCGGGCTATGTCAAGATTTTCTGATGCAGCAGATGGACATTTAGGCAAGTTATTGTCATGAGTAATTTCTGAATAGTTCCTTAGCTCATGCTGGTATGGTCGCGTGCGCTGCTCCCATTTTCAAGGGCATGTTTCAAACATGCTCTAGGGTATTTCCGTTAAAAAATTCTGTAATATTAATCTGTGCCTCAATGCCTTTTGTCCGGAGCGTCTGATCAATATAGACTGCCGCGGCCCTTGCTGCATCCTTATTCAGAAATACACCAAAAATACTTGGTCCACTCCCGCTCATAACAGCATTCATTGCCCCTGTTCCAATCATCATCTTTTTGATGTCTGTAATAATAGGGTATTTTTTCTCTGTCACTGTTTCCATCACATTTGCCATGCGGTTTGTAATGCCTTTTAAGTCTCCTTGTCTCAAAGCTTCTGCCATTCCGTCAATATCCGGACGACTCGTAAGCTCCTGAACCCGAAGTGTTTCATAAACCCATTTTGTTGACACCATAATGGGCGGTTTCACCACAAGAAGGATTGCTTGAGGCGGTGCTGGAAGCGGCGTCAGTTTATCCCCAATCCCCTCTGCGAGAGCTGTCCCCCCCATAATACAAAATGGAATATCTGCTCCGAGACTGACCGAATCTTTCATAAGCTGCTCTGTGCTAAGGCCCAGCTCAAACAGTTCATTCATGGCAATCATTGTAGCCGCAGCATCTGTACTTCCTCCCGCCATTCCTGCTGCCACTGGAATATTTTTTTTCAACTTAATCCCGATTCCGTCTGAAATATTGTACTGCTGTTTCATCAGGTTTGCCGCCCGAACTATCAGGTTACTATTCAAATCTCCCAGATAATCCTTGCTCTGAACCGATAACACAACATCTGGAGTAGTTCTCTTTTGAAACGTTAGTTCATCATAGATATTCACAGACTGCAAAATCATCTTTACTTCGTGATAACCATTTTCTAAACGTCTGCAAACATCAAGTCCTAAATTAATTTTTGCCCTTGCCCTATAATCTAACTTATCCATTCTCTACTCCTTATTTCCACAAAGTCATCCATGTCAGAACACATTTAAGGCTCTGAATCCAATGTGCTCTTGGAGCCTTTTTGTACTTTTTCCAGTACAATTTTAATCATTATATAAAAAAATATGCCGTTCGTCAACCGTTTAACAAAAGCTGAACACAGACGTAACAGAGTTGATTGCGCTTTTATGACATTCTGCCGCCGCATCAATTTTTACAGAATCATTTGTTGATACATTTTAATCCCTCGCACCATCTCTTTGACGGCTTAAACAGCCTTACTGTGGTCTTCGCTGCACAGTTCCATACAGATCTGAACTGCAAACATAGTTCCTTCCAGTGATGCTGTTACTTCACCATGCATACGATTTGCAAGCTGCTTGACAATTGCCAGGCCAAGCCCTGTTGTTTTTCGGGTTCGCGACATATCTGTTGTATAGAAACGCTCAAAAATCCGGTCAATGTCTTTTGGTTCGATACTGTCTGTTCTGTTTGATATCTCCAAAAATACCTTGCACGCTTTCTTTTTCATACAGAAGGAATATTCTCCTGTACCATGGACAAGTGCATTTTTTATCAGGTTTTCTATTATTCTGATACAAGCTTGTCTGTCACCATAGACAAAACATGGAATTTGTGGGATTTCTAATCTAGGTTCGCAATCTCTTTGCACAAAATCATCATAAAACATTGAAATTGTATCCATAAAAATGTTTGTCAAATTGAGTTGCTCCATATGAAACTCCCATTCTCCTGCCTCTACTCTAGTGTACTCAAAAAGCTGGTTCAGCATATTGGTTACATCATCCACACGTTCCTCCACCACTTTTATATATGCCTGCTGTTTCTCCTCGCAGATACAAGAACCTGACAGCATTTGAAGATATCCCTTTACGCTGGTTAACGGCGTCCGAATATCGTGCGAAATGCTGGTAATACTTTCCCTGTATGTACGATTTTCATTCTTTAGTACTGCTCGTTCCTTGCGGTAGTTTCCTACTATCTCATTGATTTGCTCGACAATCTGATACATTTTTCCCACACGACAAAAAGAGGACAGCTTGTAATTTGTATCCTCTTTTTGTAACATGGAAAGCTCTTCTATTATATGTTTTATCTGTCGCCTGTACATTCCAACTTGAATCGCTAAGATTACTGCAACAGTCACAGACAACAGTGTTATTATAGAAAGTATTCCCTGCATTTTTTCTCCATGATTTTCAAATTTCTAAATATCTGTTCTTTGAAAGTGTATCAGTCCTGCCCAGAAAAAAAGAATGGTCCACAGCAGCGAAACAAAAACCGCTCTTCCTACAAAGTCTCTAGAAATGACTTCAATAGGGCACTCTGCTATCACATTGGTTATCCAATAAGCGCCTATCTTAATTGGGATATTGACTGCTTGAAAAAATAAATCCAACCCAGATCCCACCAAATTAGAAAAAATAACCAAAATCATACTGATGCCAATTCCAGCTCCCATCGTTCTAGTAAATTCACTCACCACAACAATCATACTGCTAAACGCCACACCAAGCATCAACTGAATTCCCATATAAGAAAAAAACTGCTGCCACAACATCCCGCCAGTATTTTCCTGCCCAGCCACTGCCAAACCAACCAGAAACGCTGATACCATCACAAACAAATTTAGCAGCAACGAAATCACAACAGTAAAACTATATTTTACCAGAAAGATACTGCTGCGGGAATATCCTTTTCCCACAATATTTTTAATAGCTCCATGTGTATACTCTCCTATTATCCATATACAGATATAAATTGACATAAAAATGCTGGCAAACCCACCATTTATGCAATTTTGTACCACAGCTAAAATCCCAATTTCAGATATTAGATCTTCCTGTATGTCTGTCTCTGTATACTCAACGCTCACTGTGCTATTTTTTATTTCTCCACTCTCTACTTTTGATGCAAACCAGAGTGTTCCCCATACAAATAGAACGATACCAAATGCCGTAAACAAACAATATGCAAAGCTTCTACTTTTTTTCCACTTGTACCATTCGCCGCTCATTAAATTTATCATTTCAAACCTCCATTAAATCCACAAAATAGCTTTCTAAATCCTGCCCTTCTATACGGCTTTCTTTCAATGCAATTCCTCCCATAATCAGCGCCCTATTAATGTCTGCGGACTCATCAAGCCGTTCAAAAATACGAATCATATGTGTATCTGGTACATCATAACTTTTGATAGCAAGTGTTTCCTCCAAAATCCGGGCTGCTGTAAATGGATCATCTACAATAATTTTTTGACACCTTCTACATTTTTCTTCCAATGCTTTCCTGTCAAATTCTTCTATCAATACACCATCTCTAATAATTCCATACCTGGTTGCTATTTTTGATAATTCCCCTAAAATATGACTGGATATCAAAATGGTAATCTGTCTCTCTTGATTTAGTTTTGTCAGTAAATCTCGAATCTCCCGAATCCCTGTCGGATCAAGCCCGTTTATTGGCTCATCCAAAATAAGAAAATCAGGATTGCGTATCAGAGAAATCGCAATTCCCAACCGCTGCTTCATTCCCATCGAGAAATTTTTCACTTTTTTCTTTCCAGTCTCAGAAAGCCCTACAAAATTTAACATCTCCGAAACAATATTTTTTTCCGTTATTCCTAGAATCCTACAGACAACATTCATGTTTTCTTCGGCTGTCATACCCGGATAAAAACCTGGCGCTTCAATCAGGCAGCCAATGCGTTTTCTTTGTACCTCTAGTGTTTTCCCCTTTTCTTCCAACAAGTTCTTTTCTTTTCCTGTTTTTCTGTTCTCATCTACCATTCCAAATAGTTCAATGCTGCCCTCTGTTGGCGTCAAAAGACCGGAAATCATTTTCATAAACGTCGTTTTTCCAGCGCCGTTTTTTCCAATAAATCCATAAATATCTCCTTTTCTGACGTTCATACTAACATGGTTGACAGCCTTGTATCTCTCAAATGTCTTGGTTAGATTTTGTGTTCTCAATACATATTCTGTATTCAATTTTCAATCCCCTTTCTTATATATTTGACGCTATCGCGTCGTTTTGCAGATGGTGTTTATCATTTTTAAGATATATATTAGTATAGCAGGGGGATTATTAGAAATCTTAGGAAAAGTATAAAGAAAACTTAAAGTTATAATTGTGTGAGAATTATATTGTTTAGAAAGATGCGCTATTTCATTTTGAAGCCAATTCCCCAGATCGTTTGTATATAAGACTCATTTGGGTTTACTTTTGCAAGCTTCTGACGGATATTACTGATATGTACATTGACCGCATTCTCCTCTCCCAAATATTCCTCATTCCAGACCGATTCATAAATATTATTTTTGGTAAACACTTTTCCAGGATTACGAATCAGCAATTCTAATATCAAATATTCACGCTTTGTCAATGTAATTTCTTGTCCTGATACGGTGATGCCAAAATCTTCTGGTTTCATGACAATATCTTTGTAACTTAGACAATCCTGCTTTTGTTTCCTGCTGTTTTGGCCGTTGCGGCGAAGCACTGCCTCTAATCTCGCCAGGAGTTCTTCTGTATCAAATGGCTTTACTATATAGTCGTCTGCTCCAGCGCGAAGCAGTTCAACTCGCGTATGCACATCATCTTTTGCTGAAGAAACAAGTACACAAATACCAGCATCAAATTCTTTAATGCGTGACAAAAGTTCCTCCCCTGTCATTCCTGGAAGCATTAAATCCAAAATAACTGCTAATGGTGTTGTTCTTTCTATATATAATAGCGCCTCCGTTCCCGAATAGGCGGATATCGTCTCATATCCCTGACTGCCAAGCAGTTCCGAAAGCATATGATTGATGTCATTGTCATCTTCCACAATTAAAATATAGTCTGCCATGCCTTCCTCCAAATGATTTGTTCTGTCAAAAATAGAATATGATTCACTTCCAACACTATCAATATAGCCTTTTTATAATAAGAATGCAAGACATCCAGAATATTCTTGTAATTGTAGTAACAGTTCAATTTTATAGGGCGGACGCCCAGCATGAAATAAGTTGTCGGAAATAACCAAAATCAATTGTCAGAATGCACAACCCGACAACTTATGAATGAGCATGGCTGAACTGTTACAACTTGTACTGCGTTGCCTAAATAACACTGTACTGAACTTTTACGAATGAAGCGCGAGCAAATAATATTAAGCAGACTCTTTACTATTTCATCATTTTCCTTTAAAATGTTGTTGATATGAAAATAAAAAAGGAGATTTTTACTATGGCACAAAATCCAATTGTTACTATTGAAATGAAAACTGGCGATGTTATAAAAGCAGAGCTTTACCCTGAAATCGCACCAAATACAGTCAACAATTTTATCAGTCTGATAAGCAAAGGATATTATAATGGATTAATTTTTCATAGGGTTATCAACGGTTTTATGATTCAAGGCGGTTGTCCTGAAGGTACTGGAACAGGCGGCCCAGGCTATTCGATTGCTGGAGAATTTGCCCAAAATGGTTTTGAAAATAACCTGTCTCATACTCCTGGCGTTCTATCCATGGCAAGAAGCATGATGCCTGATTCTGCAGGAAGCCAGTTCTTCATCATGCACGAGACAAGCCCGCATCTTGACGGCAGTTATGCGGCATTTGGAAAAGTGATTGAAGGAATGGATATTGTGAACAAGATTGCGACCACAAACACCGATTATTCCGACAGACCACTCGAAGAGCAGGTGATGAAAAGCGTTACAGTCGATACGTTTGGCGTGGATTATCCGGAACCAGAGCGATGCTAACGCATCGCTCCGAAACTCTAAGAAGTTTCTCAGAAAAGTATTGTGAAGTACTTAATGTGGAAGTACAGTGCTATGATAAAGGAACTGAAGAAATTATTATGTGCCAGATATGACAAATCAGGTATTAAAAGAAGGAATGAAAGAGGTTGCACTTCGTATGTTGGCAGCTGACAAATATACCTTAGAGGAAATTGTTAATATTTCAGGACTTTCTCCTGAAGAAGTCAAACCACCGAAAGCTGATAGAAGTGTATAGGAAGCGTTATAGATCTGGGAATCCCCAAAGACAGATTCCCAGATCTATTTTTTACCCTGAAACATAACTTTTTGTAATTATGATTAAAAAGTCCTTTACAAAACGTCACTGGTGTTGCTTTCTTGCACTTAGACCTTGTTAATCATAGATTGGTTATTTATCCATTTCAAGCAGCATTGGCTTTAACTGCTCAGTGCGCGGTCTTTGTCTGTGTGCCATATTCTTTCCTTTCTTGAATCTCCTGTACAATCTTGTTATAAGCTTTTTTATTGAGGCGGTAAAAATATAACACGATTGCCGTTACAATCCACAGCAGCCCAGGAACTGTCGTAAACGAATGCTTAATCACTGCTACTACAGCCGGATTCTGCTGCTGATTTGCCACATATCCAAGACTGCCCAAGACACCCGCCAAGGCAGAAGTTCCAATCGCCATCCCAATTTTATTCCCCAGTGAGATAAAAGCATACTGAAAACCGTCATTGCGCAGACCTGTTTTCCATTCCCCATATTCCACACAATCTGGTACAATCGCATAAATTGCTGTGTTAAATCCTGAGAAAAAGAACTGTGCCAGACACGAAAACAGATAAAAGGGAACTGGTGACTGTCCTACTGTAAAAAAGTACATGCAAAACATACTGATTCCTGTCAGCAATGCAAAGATGGAAGCGGAACGGCCTTTATTGTTTGTCAATCGAAATACTACTGGAAAGCAGGCTGCACCAATGATAGAAGGAATAATGATAAAAAGTGAGTATGTACTGAACAATGCTTGATTTCCTTCTACATAAGTGAAGTAGTACAGTGCATCTGCATTCCTCCCATAAAGCGTTATTCCAAACAAAAATTGTCCCGCAACTGCAATCATATAAGGTCTGTTTTTTGCAACAGAAGTCAGTTGTACCTTCAACGACGTTTTTTCTTTTTCAGGTACTTCCACAACTTCCTTTGTTTTTGCAAAACAAAAGATATGGCAGGCTGCAAAAATACAGCCATATATGACAGCGATCAACAGATACCCCCTTCTATCATTTCCTCCTCCAAGCGCTGCGATTAAGGGTACTGTGATAATATTGATAATCCCAATTGCGATCATCGCACTAACGGAACGGAAGGTATTAATTTTTGCCCGTTCCTCTATATTCTGTGTCATTGCGCCACATAGCGTTCCATAAGGAATATTGACACAGGTGTAACCCAATACCAAAATGCAGTAAGTCACTGCCATATAAACAATCTTTGCCGTAGATGGCCAATCAGGGTGCGCCCAGAAGGTCAGCATCAGCACAAGCGCAGTTAATGGTGCAGCAACCAAAAGCCAAGGGCGGTATCTTCCCCATCTTGTATTTGTCTTATCACTCAGCCCGCCGATTACGGGATCATTGATCGCATCCCAAAACCGTGAGAACAGCATCAGTCCTGCAACCGCGCTCATTCCAATTCCAAAAACATCGGTATAAAATATCATCAGAAAATTTCCGACAAACATCCAGCTAAAGTTACATCCTACATCGCCCATGCCATAGGCAATCTTGCTGATTAACGGCACCCTGACATCTGTATTTTTCTGTTCCATTGCAATCCTCCTTATTATAGACTATACTTTACCCCAGACTGTACCGTTTTTTAGTCTGCAATGCGTATCACAGCTTTTACAATATCCGCCTTGTTGTTTACACTGTAATCCATCGCCTTCTGTGCTTCATCAAGACTGAACACGTCGGTCACAATGCCCTTCAGATTCACTTTTCCTGCTGCAACTGCCTCAATTGCCATCGGATAAATATGGCGGTAACGAAATACGGTTTTAAATGTCAATTCCTTATCCAGTGCAAGGCTCATAGGCAGTGTCATTTCCCCACTCTTGCTATAGCCTACCAGCACAATTGTTGCACCTTTCTTTGTCATATGGATTGTCTGAACTGTTGTGACCTGCGTACCTGCAGTCTCCACTGCAAGATCGCAGCCTCTGCCATCTGTCAGTTCTCTCACCTTTTCCACGGCGTCTGTTTCGCCCGCATTGATCACACCATCTGCTCCCAACTCTAATGCCTTCTGAAGGCGCTTTTCCATGATATCCACCACATACACCTTTGACACGCCCATTGCCTTCAATGCCATCATTGTCACCAAACCGATACAGCCTGCCCCCATGACAACCGCTGTCTGTCCTGCCCTTGCTCTGCCCTGCATTGCAGCATGGAATCCCACTGCCAATGGCTCGATCAGAGCGCCTTCCATCGTGCTCACATTATCCGGCAGTTTAAAGCAAAGATCTGCCTCATGTGCCACATATTCCTGAAATACGCCGTCTACAGGCGGTGTTGCAAAAAATACGACATCTGGACAGAGATTGTAATTTCCTGTCTTGCAGAACTCACAGTGTCCGCAAGTCTTTCCCGGTTCTAGCGCTACCCTGTCACCAATTTTGAGTTGCTTCACGTTTTTACCAACCTCCACGACGGTACCTCCTGGTTCATGCCCAAGAACGAAGGGCGGCTCTACAACATAATCTCCGATTGCTCCTGTCTCATAATAATGCAGGTCACTTCCGCAGATGCCTACATACTCTAATTTCACAAGCACCTCATTGTCCTTTACTTTTGGGATATCTCTTTCCTCAAAACCCATCTTTCCGATTCCTAACATAACTGCTGTTTTCATTTTTCCTTCCATGATAAATTCCTCTCTCTTTCATTAAAAATAGTTGGTTCATCTGTTTCTTTATTGATACTCTGCTACACCAATCCGTTGCATCAGAAAATCTTTTTCTTTTTTCTTCGTCATTTGTGCCGCTGTTCTGCTCAAGCGTCACAGATTGATACACTCCTTTCATTTTTTACTTTAATAATTACTTAATTAAATATATTTATTATGTATCTTATTTTATATTTATTTGTTATATCTGTCAATAATATTTTTCTAAAAGCAGTTCTTTTCGTTATTTTATCTAAATTTTCTTAGTAGGTTTATATAAAAAGATTGAGCGCCAGCGCGCTCAATCTGCAAAAAACGAGACTCCATTGCTGGGGTCTCCAAATGACAAATCCTATCATTATACCTGTTCTATAAACAGCTCTACTATTTTCAGGGAGGCTCCCAAAGCAGCCGCTCCCGTCTTATGGCAGCAGGTCTTTACAAAAGAACTACCCTCTGCAAATGTATTTCTTTCTGCTACCTTATCGCGTATATCTTGAATATGCTCACCCATGCTGCTCCCTACATACCCGCCAAGAACAATATCGCAGTCGAGAACCATGTGAATATTGTTAACTGCAATCGCAAGATAGGTTGTGTATCTGTCCCATAATTGGACTGCTTCCTGCTCCCCCTTCTCCAACCGTTCAAAAAAATCTTCAAGCTTCCCCTCTGTCAAACACTTAGCACAACAATATGCGTCCAGACACCCCCGCTTCCCACAGTAACAGCTTTCGCCATCTGGTACAATCGTCATATGCCCTACTTCCCCACAGCGAAAGTTCTTTCCTTGTTCTAGTCCGTGAGTACTATAAACAGCGCCTCCCACCGTATTGCTCAGTGACAAGTAAAAAAAGCGCTCCATGCTTTCTGACTGTATCCCCTCTGCATAAGCGCCTGCATTTGCATCATTCAGGAAATGGCAGGGATAAGCAAAAAAACGACTCACAAAATCAAATGGCAAAGCTTTTACACCTAGTACATGAGAGTATGTAACCAACTTCTTGTCAAGATCAATAATCCCTGGAAAAGAAATTCCAAGCCCCAAAATCTTCTGTTCGCTGCATCTATTTTGCTCCAAAAAAGTTTCCAGCTTATCATTTACTTCACGATAATAAGCATCCTCTGCCACATATGGCAAAAAAATACGTTCGTATTTTAAAATCTCACCTGTCAAATCCGTAAGCACCAAACTAATATGGTTTTTTGTAATATCCAATCCTATTGCTTTGCCCACATTTTCAGATACCGCCAATGCTTTTGCTCTTCTGCCTCCCGTGGACTCAAGCGCCCCCTTTTCTTCCACAAAACCTTCCTCTATCAGTTCCTTCGTAATCTGCGTTGCGGTCGGAAGGCTTATTTTCAGAGCATAAGAAATATCTGGGTTTGAAACCATCGCATTTTTACATATATAGCGGAACACATCATTTCGGTTCTTTCTCTTTACTTCTATATTGGTTATCTTTTTCTTTTCCATCTTAATCCTCCATGCTGCTATCGACAGCTTAAATAATAGCATAAAATGCTTTACTTTATAAAAGTATTTCTCTAAGTATCTTTAGCATAACATAAAAATTTCTGTTCTGCCATGATTTTTTATTGTTGCTATTCCTCATTTGTAACAGCCAAAATCCATACAAACCTTGCCTGAAAGTCAGAAAAACATGATTTAATTTTCCAACCAAAAAGAAGCCGCTGCACCCGTAGATTCTTTCTCTACTTTTGCAGCAGCTCCAAAAAATTATTGAATGCGGAACTGGCTTATCAACTGATTTAGCGTTTTTGACTGTTTTGACAATTCATTTGAAATCAAAGCACTTTCCTCCGCAGCATCAGAATTTGATTGTATCACCTTAGAAACTTCTTTAATTCTATTTTCCACAGAGACAATCATTTCTGACTGCTGAACACTAGCAATCGCTATCTCATCCATCAGCATTTTAATGGACTGAATACATTCACTAATTACCTGCATTGCAGAAATAGCAAGGTTTGTGGACTCTGTACCTGTTTTTACGTCATGCAGTGAATGACCAATTAGGTACCTGTATCCCCTGCCGCCTCTGCTGATCGCGCTGCAAGGTTGCGCACTTCATCTGCCACTACTGAAAATCCCTTTCCTGCTGTACCTGCATGCGCCGCCTCAATAGAAGCATTTAATGCAAGAAGATTTGTCTGAACGGCAATATCTTCAATTGTTCTAATGATACTGCTGATTTCATTTGAAGACCGATCAATATTTCTTGTGGCAGTAATTAACTGTTCCATCTTAATGTCTGCTTCGGAGGCATAACCTGTAGCTCTGTCCACCAAATCAGTAGCACTGCTGCAGCGTACCGTACTATCTTGAATCTGTTGTGTAATATCTGTAATATTGGATACAAGCCCATTGATAGATTCTTTTTGCTGCACAGTTCCCTGCGATAATGCCTGAGCGCCTTCTGATACTTGATGGGCTCCATTGTTTACTTTCTTTGCAATATCTGTAATATCACGCATTACATTCGTAAGATTGGTACGAATACTTTTCAGACTTTGTGCCAAAACCTTGAAATCACCAATATAATAGGCTTCTTTTTTGGAAACATCCACAGCAACATTTCCAGCCGCCATTTCCCCCAAAATCCGGCCAATATCATCGATTGTCTTTCGCAGACAGTCACAGACATGATGTATTGTCTGGGCAATCATTCCAATCTCATCTTTTCTCCCATAAAAGGATACCAATTCCTGATCTGCAGAAAGTTCCAAATTACCAAGACGCCGAATTGCACGTTCCATTGCCATCAATTCTCTGCCCTCGCGGTACAGAATCAGCAATGTAACAAGGATACTCACTGCTGCTACGCTTGCGCACAAAATACCAACTGTAACACGCACCATTACCACTTTTCCACAAACATTACCACTCGAACGGGTGAATCATTAGAGGAATTCCGCAATACAATTCTGGCGCAACCACAATTAACCAATCTGGAGATTATGAAGTCTATCAATAATTACATTTGTAGGTATGATATTGCTTTGGATTATTGTATCAGGAACTGTTGCTTCTATGGTGAAAAATAATATTACCAATCAGATGATTGATGCTGTGGAATCTAGGGCGTCGATTATAAATGATTATGTAGCTTCCGCAGAAGAATATATGATGGCCTTTGCGCTGGGCAGTGAGGTTCGTGAGCTGCTGGAAAATCCACAAGATCCTGATTTGTTAAAATATCCCCCTACAATAAAAATAGTATAAATATTCTCAATCAGAGTACTACGACTCCAAATCGATCACATAAAAATCCGTAATCAGGCAGCATATGTTACCCGAAGCATCGTATCCCCAATACGATGGATATGCACCGTCTCCATATCCTGAAGAAAATGCAACAATGTTTAACTCCGTTCCTGGAAGGACATAATTTGCAGTCATATAAGTATCTACATAACTCTCATCTAACATATCCCCAAGCTCTGGCAATTCTGGAAAAATCGACCCTTCATCAAAAGATTCTGGCAGTGCGTTTTCATCAAAAGATTCAAATATATTCACTAATTTTTGAGAGGTCTGTTCGTCCATAAAACATCCCGTTCCTGTATCAACACCATAACAAAAAACCTCATCCTCCTCCAATTCTTCCAAATCCTGCCCCTCTACCAACGCAGGCGCGAAGCGAACTGGCATATCTTCCAGGAAGCGAATTTCAGCAAATGCAACACGCTGATCTCCATCAGAATGATTCACATATAGCATTACTGGATATTCTCCAGGAGTCACACAAATGGTAAAAGGTTCCGTCTCCTCCGCAATAAGCGGATCGTTTGCAACAATTTTACCTGTCGGAAGTTTTATCTTTCCCAATTCCTGCTCCCGTAAATATCCTGTATAATTTATCTCCTTTAAGTAATCATTTGCTGCGTTGCTGCGCAGTGCTATCATGAGTTTTTCATTCATATGTATTCTCTCCTCTAGTTCTGATATATTTATTTCGTACCACCATCAAGATTACCTTTTGTGCAGCAAATCTTGTACGGATTCACTTTTTGTTTCAACAGGTTATGTATTTATAATTTCCTTCCAAAATTCACCAAGATGTATTCTCAAAGGCAATCCTTCCCGCATAAATCCTTTTCCTTCTATATTATACAGCAGCCAATCAGACAGGGCAAGAATTTCTAAAACAATCAGAGATAGATTTTTTAGGGCTGACATCCCACATGAACGAAATTGTCGGAAACAGCCCAAATCCATTGTCAGAATGTACAATCCGACAACTTATGAATTAATATAACAGAACCGTTATGGCTCAATCACAAGATAGGACGTTATAGACATTATGAAAAAGCTCTGTTATAATGATTTCATTCAAAAACGACACGATTTCATAAGTTTGCATTCAAATATATCTGAATAGATAGAAAACAGAAATGAGGAAATGAGATGGCGCACGTTTAGAAATTATGAACAAACCAGAAATGGACCAGCTTCCAAAGCCCTACAATAGAACCGGCTACGCCCACATTGCTTTTAGTGCTGGCAGCAAAGAAGCTGTGGATACATTGACACAGAAGCTTTGTCAAAATGGATACAACGTCATAAGCAGTCCAAGGACAACGGATGACGGATAGTATGAAAGCTGTATCGTAGGGATTGAAGATAATCTCATCGAAATAACTGTATAAAAAAGGAAACCGCTATGAAACGAACTATTGATAAGCCTTATGGCACTTATTCTGTCTATACAGCAGCCTCCTCTGGCATTTTTGCAAAATGCCCTCAATGCCATGGGCGCGGTATTGTAACCTCCAATATCACTACTGCCTGTTTTAAATGTACGAACTGTAATCATTCCATCACGAAAGATCGCACGCTTTACCGCTATGACGTTCACAATCAATGCCAGCAATGCGGACAATATTATCGAGTTGATATCACAGAACAACGCAAACAGCATTTTCCTATGGTTTATGCTGCCTGCCCGCATTGTGGTTTTCTGATGCCCGGCTATATCCACAAAACCGCCAAAGCGCTTTATTCTATTGGAGAAATCAAAAATGGCTGCGAACCGTTTTTTGGTTATGAGCTTTGGTTTTTATCCACTTTCCGCGGAAAACCCATATGGGCGCTCAATCGCGAACATCTTGCCTATTTGATTGATTATTTAAGCGCTGATTTACGGGAAAATCCTGTCAACTTTTATCAAATGAAAACACAGGCAGACCACCTCCCTGCCTTTATGAAATCAGCCAAAAACAGAAAAGGAATTGTAAAGCAGCTAAGACGGATGCTTGATTTTGCTTGATGCAGTAATATAAGCAATCGAGTAGGGAAGAGCCATCTTCTCCTACTCGCGCGCCGGGCACCCGTCAGCGAACCGATTTATCGGTTTGATGACATATTTCACCTGGGTGCCCGTGTGCATCAAAAAGGGGCGATCTTTTGACCGCCCCCATTTTTTAAACCCTTACTTTTTTCGTTTTGTTATCATAATACCTGCTGCTGCCGCCAATACTGCCACAGCCCCCATCGCCACAAATAGCGCTTTGCCTGATGTTTTCTTTGCTGTATCTGCATCGTTTTGATTGTTCGATGTATCTGCTTGTGTCTCTTGTGTCTCAGTATCTGATTTCGCAACTGTGCTATCACTTTGTATTAATACCATAGCTGATATCCCTGCCACTGACACAGAACCTTTCGCAGTACCTACCGAAGCTGTACCCGCTGTTGTTTCATTTACACAAATATCCCATGTACCGGCCGGAAGCCCCACATTCACTGGATTCTTATTTGCATTGAATATAACGGTAATTTTTTCAGCCGTATCCCCGTTTGCATGATTTGATATCGTATATCCAACCACATTTGCATCAAGACCTGTCATAAATGAAAGATGATTCTGAATATCCTCTGCTGTTGTCATACGAAGTGCATTATGTGCCTTGCGGAATGCAATCAATCCCTTATAATATTCATACGTATCTGTCACATTAGACTTATTATCCCACTTAATGCTGTTGGTTGAATCAGGAGACGCATAGCTGTTTTCATCATATCCGCCCTCCGCAGTTTCCAGCGGCTTACTTCTTAGCATTTCTTCGCCTGCCTGGAAGAAAGCTACACCCTGCGAAGTCATAATAATAGCGCTTCCAAGCTTCGTCATCTTGATTCTTGTTTCCTCACTGTCTGCCGCATTTGACAGTGCAAGTTTATCCCAAAAGGTAAGATTATCATGGCATGAAATATAGTTAATGCTCTGTCCTGGCTGCGCTACCCAGCACTTGCTGCTACCGTCCTCTTTTGCTGCCTGAACCTGCGGATGTGATACGCCTGCAACAACACCAAACTTAATGTTTTCCTCCATACCACTTTTTCCGCTTATAAAGCCCTTGTCCTCCGGCTCAAACACACTTCCTTTGATCGCATCGCGAATATCATCACTAAATGCACCCACGCGGTCAATCTGTGCGACATTTGCCTTTAATGCCTGCTGAGAAGATGGAATTGCACAATCTCCGCCAGTCCAGCCTTCGCCATATACCATAATCGAAGGATCGATTTTGTCAAGCGCGGCTCTGATTGCGTTCATTGTCTCAATGTCATGTACTGCCATCAGGTCGAAACGGAATCCATCAATATGATACTCTTTCGCCCAATAAACAACGGAATCCACAATATATTTGCGTGCCATTGCCCGATCGGAAGCTGTCTCATTCCCACAGCCAGATGCATTCGAATAATTCTCGCCTACTTTTCTGTAATAATAATCCGGCACTGTCTTTTGATACCAAGAATCATCAATATTAAAGGTGTGATTATACACAACATCCATATTCACACGGATTCCATTCTCATGAAACGCCTGTATCATCTGCTTCATTTCTTTGATACGCACCTCGCCATGAAATGGATCTGTACTGTAGGAACCTTCCGGTACATTGTAATTTTTGGGATCATATCCCCAGTTAAACTGCGGCGTGTCGAGCTTTGACTCATCTACTGTCGCATAGTCATAGCTTGGAAGAATCTGTACATGGGTGACTCCTAAATCCTTAATATGATCAATTCCAGTTGCAAGCCCGTCGCTGTTGGTCGTTCCTGTCTCTGTAAATCCTATAAATTTTCCTGTATTCTGAATCCCCGATGATGCGTCAGCAGACAAATCCCTTACATGAATCTCATAAATCACCGCATCTGTTGGATTCGAAAATGCTGGTCTGACATCATTTTCAAATCCTTCCGGATTCGTAGATGCTAAATCTACCACCATTCCCCTGTTGCCGTTCACGCCTGTTGTCTTGGCATAAAGGTCAACTGTCTCATTTGTCTTGTTGTCAATCTTAATAGAGTAAGTATAGTATATTCCATTGAGATCCTCTTTTACACTACAAAACCATACCCCTTTTTCCTCTAACTTCATAGGAATTGTTTCTATCAGGTTGTCTCCGTCCCCCTGCTCATACAAATTCAGCGCAACCTCAGATGCAGTAGGCGCCCACACTTTGAATTTTGTTTCTTCCTTTGTGTAAACTGCCCCAAGATCATCTCCTTCATATTCAAAAGCACTGTCAAAAAACTTCGAACCAATAATCTTATTCATAGCTACTGTTGTTCCCTCATAACCTTCCAGTGAAATATCATATACCTTTGACAATTCCAGTTCCTCCTCCAATTTCAGCAAAATATCAACTGCATGCACAAATGCAGCAAAGATTCCGAGCATACATTTTTCTTCAGATGGGATTATTATACAATTTTAAAAGCAAAATAGCTATTGGAATTTTCGTAAAATTTCGTAATTCTTTTTTGGATATATTAACGAATTAATTTTTGTCTTTACTGTTTAATATCTGTCTTGCCACATACACACCGCTCGCGGAAGCATGGGAAAGCGAATGTGTCACACCGCTTCCATCCCCTATAATGTACAATCCCTTATAACAGCTCTCAAGATTCTCATCAATATCTACTTCCATGTTGTAGAACTTCACTTCCACACCATATAGCAGGGTATCATCATTCGCTGTTCCGGGCGCAATCTTATCCAAAGCATAAATCATCTCGATAATACCATCTAGTATCCGCTTGGGAAGCACAAGACTTAAATCACCTGGCGTTGCCGCAAGTGTGGGTGTCACCAGCCCTTCCTCTATTCGTTTGACATTACTGCGCCTGCCTCGTACCAAATCGCCAAAGCGCTGCACAATCACACCGCCGCCAAGCATATTCGAAAGCCTTGCAATACTTTCTCCATATCCATTGCTGTCCTTAAACGGCTCGGAAAAATGCTTTGCAACCAAGAGCGCAAAGTTCGTGTTGTCTGTCTGTTTCTCTGCGCCTTCATAGCTGTGCCCATTTACAGTAACTATACCATTGGTATTTTCATTCACCACAATGCCATGCGGATTCATGCAAAAAGTCCGCACTCTGTCCTCAAACTTCTCTGTGCGATATACAATCTTGCTCTCATACAATTCATCTGTCAAATGCGAGAAAATAACTGCTGGAAGCTCAACGCGCACTCCAATGTCAACACGATTGGATTTCGTGGAAATATTGAGTCTGGAACAAATGCTTTCCATCCATTTGCTCCCACTTCTTCCAACAGATATAATGCATTTGTCACATGTATACGTGTTTTCGCCACATTTCACAATATACTCGCTGCCAGCCGCCTCAACATCTGTCACAGGAGAATCAAAATAAAAATCTATTTTGTCTTTCATATCTGCATATAGATTTTTCAGCACCACATAGTTGATATCTGTTCCCAAATGACGCACGGAAGCATCCAAAAGATTCAGTTTATTTTGCAGGCAAAGTTTTTTGATACTTGTACCCGCGGTCGAATACATTTTTGTCCCTTCTCCGCCATAGTTCATATTGATTTCATCCACATATTTCATCAGTTCAATCGCCTGTGTTTTTCCAATATGTTCAAACAATGTCCCTCCGAAATCGTTTGTAATATTGTACTTTCCATCGGAAAAGGCACCTGCTCCGCCAAAACCGCTCATTATGGAACAGCTTTGACATTTAATACAGCTTTTTACCTTGTTGCCGTCTATTGGACAATGGCGCTTATCCAGCGCATGTCCTGACTCAAAAACGGCAATTCTCAGACTGCTGCTTTTGCTCATCATCTCATAAGCAGAAAATATCCCTCCTGGACCTGCCCCAATTATAATAACATCATACTTCATTTCAAAACCTCCTTCTTTCAATCACTGCGCGATAGCACTAACGGATTAAGGCGCACGGAACCTTCACGCACACACTCCTTTTCTCTTTGTATAGGTCTGTGCAAAAAAGACGTGTGTTCCCACACGTCTTTCTATCTATTGAATTGCGATGTCCCCCCATGAATCTGACGGAACAAGTGCTACATATGTTTTTCCTGTATTGAGTTGTATCTGTTCACCAGTCTCTTTGTCAAGATAAATCGTAGTCCCATTTTCACTTGGTTTGATCCAGGTTACTTCGATAGCCTTTCCATTTGTAATGTAATAAGCATCGCGCCCAGAATCAATCGCATTATAAATCAAATATCCATTTGGGTCTAACTGTTTAAATGTCGTATCCTGTATCAGCAGATTTTTGAATGTAAGCTGTGCATTGTCGTGCAGTGGATCTGTATGTGCCTTTCCATACTCATAATAATCATATGTGCCTGTTGACTCATTATATTCAAGCGTGGACTGATTATGTGGGAATGGAAGTTCTATCTTAGTACAGTCAAAAGAAGAACCTTTCTCTGATAAGTCTACTTCCGAATTTGAAAATTGATAGTGCTGTCCCTGATAATGTTCGTTGTACTCTGTAGTGTACTTGGAATTTGCAAACTTCTTGTCCAAATCTCCTGTGCAGACATATTCTGTAAATTCTCTTGATTTTCCATTGTCTACACGTGAAAATCCGCCGCTGAAATTCGCAGAATAATTCTTTGCAATCCAATCATCAATATAGAATGGGCCGCCGTCATGGCAAAGAACTGCATTCCATTCTGCTGCCAGCATAATATTGGTTGGTCTGGTGCTTCGAATACTGCCAAACTGTGTGATTTTTCCCCAATCCTTGACAATCGCCATGAAACGTGTGATTCTGCCATTTGCCGTGCTGTTCATGATTTCATATACAACATCCGCCTCTGTCATTCCAAAATGAGGAAGCGCTTTGGATTCATTGTCAACCATTATCGCCATAGGACGCTGATCTTTTAAACTTTCATCTATCCATTCATTTGTTATCTCGCTTCGGTACATTCCTTCCCGCGATTCTTCTTCTGTTGCTGGTTCCTGTTCCTCCGTTTCAGCCGGTGTTGTCTCAGCCGGTGTGTTATTGCTGTTTCCTGCAATATCTGCAAAATTTATTTCTGATGCCGGCTCGTCATTATCATCCTTGCTGCCGCAGCCTGCCATAGAAGCTGACGCCATCGTTAGTGCCAAAAATAAGGCAATACTCTTATTCCTTGTAGCTCTGTTCATTTTTTTCATATTTTCTCCCTTTTCAGCGCGATTGTGCCTAATCTTTCGTACTGCTGCACTTGTAATGTGCCGCGCTTTTTTTCTTTTCACATTTATCATGCAGACGGCTTCGAATCCTATGCCCGTGTACGTTACCTTTACAGTTAACTCCGCCAGGCACCCTCACGGCACATACGAAATCCATCTTAGTGCTGCTACATTCCTGTCCTGACACGGTTCAATGGCACATATTGCGTAAGACCCAAACTTCATCGCCACTTATAAAGGGCAGCTGCACAAACGCAGACCCTCAGCCGTCTATCACCCCCACTATAGCGGATTGTAGGTACAAGGCACCGCTAGCGCCCCGGCTGCACGACGCTATTATTATAACCTTATAAGTATTACTTAGTCAATGAAATTCATTGTTTTTTAATTTTTACAGCGCATGAATTTTGAAAAAGTCCAAAAGACTGTGTTTACAGCCTATAAATACCAGCATTTTTTCTGTTTATGTTTTCTGCGCATTAGTATTTCATAGCACATCAATACTGTCACCAGTTCCCGTATCCATGGTTCTTTTTCACTCCATGGAGCCTGCTCTGTCAGAGCATCTGAAATATCCATGTTTTGTATCATGACGCCATTTCCTGTATCTGAACATGGCATTCCTGTTTCCATGTCAATCTGTATCGCATCTTCCATGGGCTGGATACCATTCTTTGCGTTTTCCTTTTCTTCATTGGCTTTTATCACTGACATTACACTGGATACCATGCGCTGCAAGGTAAGTTTGTCTGGGTATTGGTCATAGATAAAGCTGCCGTCATAATCCATCTTATCCACAACGCTTTTTATGATGCCCTGATACCGCTTGGAATACGCCGGGTACATTTGCTGCAAATATTCCATATCCTCCAATATTCTGTCCTCTGGCACCATCCCTGGCTGCGACCACTGCCCATACCCCTGATAGCCCATATAATAAGGAAATGCACTATAATAATCCATTTTTCGAGTTCCTCTCTTTTTATGATTATCATATGCATTTCCCGATTAAATAGTGAACAGTTTTGGCGTCTGTCTCCGCTCCTGATTTGCATCGTAAGCGCCTTAACTATTTGGAACTTTTTTTATAATGGCAGCACAATGGTAAATGCCATTCCATTCTCCTCACACTCTGCAAAAATATCACCGCCCATTTTTTGCATGATTTCCCGGCAAATATAGAGTCCCAATCCATTTCCCTGCTGTCCCCTTATATTCTCACCGCGAAAAAAGCTGTCAAATAAGTGCACAAAATCTTTGCCGGAAACAACTTCCCCTGTGTTGAAGACTTTGATAAGCTGACAGTAATCCTCCTCATAAAATGTAAGTGCTATCCGTCGTCCATCTCCATATTTAAACGCATTCGCAAAAAGATTTTCAAAAACCTCAACCAGACGGTTTAAATCCCCCTGCAAAATGCGGTTCTGGTAATTGCCTATTGTCAGGCTGCATTGGCGCAGCGCACATTTCTCCCCATAAAAAGTTCCTATCCACTGCACCAATTCCTTTAAATAAAACTCTCCTTTTTGTATTTCAATATGAATGATATCTTCTTTGGATGCTTTTATAATCTCTCCAACAAAGTTTTCAATCTGCATTGCCTTCTCCTCAATCTGGCAATACGCTTTTTGCCGCTCTTCCTCCATGGAATAAATACCATCCATCAGCGCTTTTGTATATAGTTTTATCATGTTTAATGGCGTCTTGATATCATGTGACAACGAAAGCAGAAGCAGTTTTTTCTCTTTTTGCAGCTCCAACTCCCGCTTATGGCTAACCCGAAGCGCATCTTTTAATCCATTCAGGCCCCAAAGGAATCTGCCAAAATACTGGTTTCTATCTGCCTTGACTTCTCCTTGCAAATTACCTTTTGACAACTCGTAAGTCATATCCTCCATTCTTTGAAAAGGCTGTATCAGATGTCTTTTTAAATAAATTAATACAAACACCAAAAACACTTCCATCAAAAACAGCGCCCCTTCTGTCCAGAACAGGCACTGTGTATTCGACCCTCTTCTTTGATAGTCAAAGCGAAGATACCCTTGTATGCGGTCCTTTGCACCATGAGGCGACAGCAAAGGCACCACTGTGCTAAACGTTCCATTCTCACCTGCATAAAAATCCATGATTTTATCTTGGTCTGTCTCAGAACTAGAAAGATAAGAAACCGTTTGAATCTCATGATATTCTGCAAGGTCGATTTTATCTATATCCTCAAGCGATTTTATCTTTGCCATAATACGATTGATTTCGACTTTATAGTATTGTTCGTTTTTGCCTGTCACATTTTGATTCACCAAGCCAATACCAGCAGCAAGCAGCACATAAACCAAAAGCGAAAGCATGATTAAATAATTATAATTCCTCATAGCAGTATCCCACTCCCCATACCGTTTTGATGTGCATAGGTTTTTTGGGGTCTTCCTCAATCTTATTTCGCAGCATTTTTATATGCACGGTTAATGTCTGATTTTCACTGAAGCTGTCTGCGCCCCAAATGCGGTGAAATAAGAAGTTTTTGTCAAGTGTTTTTCCAGGATTCTCTACAAACAGCAAAAGCAGCTCATATTCCTTTACATTCAAATCGACTGGTATTTTATCCTTGTAAACCTTGCGTGCAGACTTATCAATCATTATGCTGCCAGAATACAAAATTTCTTTTTGTGCCAAAGTGCCATAGATACGTGCAAATAGAGAGCCAATCTTTGCCATCAGCAAATCCGGATCGACAGGCTTTTCAATATAATCATCCGCCCCTAGTCGAAAACCGTTTAGCTGGTCTTCTTTTCCCACGCGGGCACTGATAATCAAAATCGGCACACTGCCTGTTTTTCGCACCTCTCTGCATACTGCAAACCCATCAATACCAGGCAATGTGATATCCAAAAGCAGCATTTTGGGCATACCTTTTTGCAGGCAGACAAGTGCCTCCTCCCCTGAAGCAGCCCACTGTACAATATACCCTGCTTTTTCCATATACAGGCGCAAAAGCGCTGCCAGCTCTTCCTCATCCTCAACCATCAAAATATCATACATCTCATACCCCATTCCTCCAAACACTAATCTTAAATCCAGATGAAGAATGCCCGTTTGGGGCATTCTTCGGTGTGAAAAAATTGAGCGCCAGCGCGCTCAATCTGTGAAAAGTCTGCATAGCAGACTTAGAGTTTCTCTGCGAAGCAGCCTCTGCTGTAAGCAGTTAGAAACTCTTTTCACACTTACCACCCCAGTTTCATCAACCAGTTATTCAGTTCCCGCTCTCGCTCTCTTGCCATGCTCTCTGTATGTTTTCCCAGAAACTTCTCTTCTCGAATATTGCCGTCTTCAATATAAAATACATGTTCACACCGAGATGCCACTTTCACGTCATGCGTTACCATCATAATAGTGGTTCCTTCCTCATTCAGCTTATTCAGCTCCTTCATAACTTCCTCAGAATTTTGCTTATTCAAGGCTCCCGTCGGTTCGTCAGCAAAAATAATTTTGGGGTTGTTGATCATACTTCTTGCTATGCACGCTCTTTGCAGTTGTCCGCCAGATACCTCGCTGATGTCATTGTCTGCCACCTCACTGATACCAAGCTTTGCCATCAGAACCTTCGCGCGCTCATTCACTTCCCTGCGCTGTTCTTTACCGGAAGCGGACTGATATGCTGGCAGTATAATATTATCATAAATTGAAAGATTTTTCAGCATATACATTTGCTGGAATACAAATCCCATTCGTTTCAAGCGCATATCGCTCACCTGGTTTGCGGTCAGTTTTGTCAATTCCTCACCAAAAAACTTGATTTCTCCTGCTGTAGCGGTATCCATGCCGCTAATTGTATACAAAAGCGTTGTCTTTCCCGAACCAGAAGGCCCCATGATTCCTACCATTTCCCCCTCTTCAATTGCCAAATTCACATTGCGAAGAACGTTATTTTGCCGTTTATTTACAATATATGTCTTGCACAAATCTTTTGCTTTCAAAGCATTCATATCTACAAACCTCCTAATAAAATCGTAATCTTTATTCCGCAATCTTCATATCATTCGTGCCTATCTTCTTCACGCTGCCTGTTGCAAAATAGGTTGCAGCCATAATCCCTCCAAGCAGCACGAATGGATAAAACAAGTATGCCTTTAGTGGTTCCACCTGTATCTGAAGCTCTGCTCCCATAATGGCAAAAATCCTTTTCAAAACAAACTGATTGCACAATATAGAAAGTGGCACTGCAACTATCATAGAAAGAATCACCACCCAGACCATGCGCATCACCAGCCACATACGAATATCATGCCTGCGCCATCCAACGCTTCCTAACATTGCAAGCTGCCCTTTTTCCCGCACGATAAACAGCTTCATCATCAGAAGCGATATCAGCATAATGAGCAGGCATAACAGCACGGTCATAGGAATTTGCATTGTATGCATTGTATCCTTGATTGAACCAATATTGGCATCAATTGCTTCTTGTGCTGTCACCCAGCCATACTGAGGAAATTCTTTTTTTAATCGCTCTGCTAGATCTTTTTGGGTTAATGCTGTTTCCATATTCACTGTCGCTTTCCAGTACCCTGATAAAATTTCTCCACTTATATCAATCGCAGGATTTAACCTGGCGCTATTTCCTAGCTGCATATAGTCACTATAATATCCTGTGATAATAAACTTTTGCTCTTTCCCTCCCAGTGTGGCTGTTACCGTATCTCCAATTTCCAGATGGTTTGTTTCCATAATTTTCTTGGAAAAAGCCACTTCATTCTCTAATCTTGGGGCATCTCCTGCTCCGTATTCACAGTATCCTCCATCTTCACCAATCGGATAATTGGTCAAAGGTTTCAACAACGTTCCATCATCAAGAATATATTCCACAAAGCACAATGCCCCTACACTAATGGAAGCCTCATATCCTTTATCTGACAGCTCACGTTCTATTCGACGCAGCGCTTTTTCTAAGTCTTTGGTGTTGTGGTATGGTGCATCCCCTTTGGCCTCAAGTGTATCTATATAGATTGCTGCATCGGGATTCAGGCTGAACTTCGCCGCCATCACATCACTCTCCATTGTTGTAAGTGTATTGAGTGGAACCGTTATCAGTACAAAGCTAATGCAAAACGTAAGAAACAACACCAGATACCGCTTTTTATTGCATAAAATATCATTTAATCCCAAGAAAGAGATTGTTCCCATATACTTTCTTTTATAAAGGCTAATCCCTCTGCGCTTCTGATATCGTTCGCCAGTTCCCCCACTTCGTATTGCCTCAATTGCAGAAATCTTTTTTAATTTTCCAGTAAATGCAATACACATCGCTGTCACAAAAACAATGATGACCACACTGCACAGCAAATTCAAGCCAATCGAATTTGCACTATCCCCCAACACCATATTCTTGCTGACACTGCGTTCCATCACTTTCCCAATGGGAATACTTAGCAAAAATCCAGCAAATGCTCCGACTGCAACTACTGTTAAATATTTCACAAGATATATTTTTTGTATAGAGAAATTTCTCATGCCAATTGCTTTCATTACGCCTATTTCACGATAATTTTCTTCCATTGTAAAGCTTAAGGAAAAGCGCAGTATCATCAATGATATCAAAATCAGGCAAAGCCCAACCACAATAAACAGTGCTGCAATAATCATATCAAATACATACAACATTGAATAAATGTCCCGCTCAAACGCATTTGCCAACCTTGTAAATCCCTGATGATTCATGGAATCCAGCGTTTTTTGCAAATCTGTTGTGTTATACCCATAGGTCATAATTTTGACATTGGTACAGTTTGATACCATCTTGTCATAATCCTCTTTGCAGAATACAAATCGACCCATTCCGCTCATTTCATTTCCATACATGATATCTTTGACCTGCATAGCAACTCGGTAGGTATATGTTTTGTCAGAAAGCTTGAATTGTAGTTCATCCCCGATATGAAGTGCATTGCGTTCCATCAAACCGGGTGCAACCGCTACTTCTCCTGCTCCAACCACCAAATCATTTCCTTGGGCATCCAGCGGTTTTGCATATTTTCCTCCTGTATATCCTAGATAAAGACTTGCTCCATTTGCATCAAAGGAACTTGTTTCTCCTGTCTTTACCACCAAAATATCATCTGCCTTAATTTCGCATAACTGCTCATAGGCGTATTCTGTCACCTCACTGCGGCTGTCCAGCCAATCCTCAAATTGCTCCTTTTCGTCCTCTGCTCCAAACACCACCATCACATCACTGACATTGGCATACTCCATGTACGTATCAAGTCCGTTTATAACCAGACAAATATTGTTGACGCTGCTGGCAAGGAATATTGTAGATAGTGTGATAAACAAAAATAATATGATATTGACACCTTTTTGCTTCCTCAAATCTTTTTTCAGTATTTCAAACCACATATTTTTCACTGCTTCCTTTCTTTTTGTTGTGTTTATTATAAAACAGGAAATATTAAAAAATCCTTAAAAGGAATATTAATTTTGAAGGTTTTAGCAAAAGTTTGCATTCTATACAATTTTTTGTTTCAATGGGGTTCTGTATTCGCACTTTCCTATAAGGTAAAAAAGTAGCTGATTGTCTGTTAAGATAACCGCTACCAAAATAAAATTTTTCAGTTTTTGATATTTTTTTCTATACGCCACAAATGCAGATTGGGCATTTCCATTTCTCAAAGCACCTTTAAAACCAATGCCTACGTGCTTAAAATTCGTCAATCAATTTTTTGAGACGTTCCATTATCTCTTTTGATATTCGTTCTATTTCTTCTTCTGTATGTGTGTAATAAAAGGACGGTGGGAACAACCCCCAACAGCTGCCGCCCATGTACTCCCACAATCTGTCCATTTCCCATAGTTTTATTTTGAATCTTACCTTGTGCTGCATTTTTCTCAATATGCTGATACCATGCCTTGCAACCGCCCTTATCCCCATTAGCATTTATTCCTTTCTGTTTTGAAATGCTTCAATTCCTGCTGTTTCTTCTAATCTTTTTCGATTTTGACAATTTCACCTTCCAAAAACTTGAGTTTGCTTTCCATATCATATTTGTAAGTCGCTGCAACCGCAAACTGCAATATTTCTTTTTCATTCCACCCATTAACTTTTTCATAGCGCTCTGCCAATGCCAACAGCCTTTCCTGCTGCTCGTCCTCAATGATGTACATAATTTCATAAAATTTCATTTGATGATTTTCTCCTTTCAAATGATACAGCCTACACATATATTTTCCTCTCTCCTTTAATATATTCGTTTTTCTAAAGATATTCAAGTATCAGAATATATTTTATTCTATTGTTAATCATATTTTTGAAGGGGGACTGCATGTGATTGACTATTTTCCGTTCTGGAAGACTCTGGAAAAATCAACTGAAAATTGGTACACTTTGACGAAGAACCACCGCATATCGGACAGCACGCTCAACCGTTTAAAATATAACAAAAATGTAACCACTAAAACACTGAACGATTTATGCCGAATATTAGGCTGCGACATAAAGGATATTGTTCGATACATTCCTTCTGACAAAGACCAGAAATTATAAACTAGCGACAGCAACTCTCACTATTTGCTGTCGCTTATATTTATTTTCTATATCATTTTTCTTAATCTGTTTCTTTTTTCTTTACTTTTATTCCCTACCCTTTCTATGTTCGTTCTTGCGAAGATATTTTCGTATCAGAATATATTTTATTCTATTGTTAAAGATACTATTGAAGGGGGACTGCATGTGATTGACTATTTTCCATTCTGGAAAACCTTGGAAAAATCTTCCGAAAATTGGTACACTTTGACAAACAAACATCATTTATCACATAGCACACTTCACCGTTTGAAGCACAACAAAGATGTATCAACCAAAACGTTGAATGATATATGCCGGATTTTAGATTGTGATATCAAAGATATTGTTCGATATATTCCCTCTGACAAAGACCAAAAATTATAAACTGGCGACAGCAATTCTCACCGACTGCTGTCGCTTAATTTATCTTTCACAGTAACAGTTCAACCATGCTCATTCTTCTTGGCTTACGGTAAGTTATAGCACCACAACAAAAAACACTGCCCGATTGTTCAGACAGTGATTTTTTCAATGATTTATATTCTTTCTTATTTCAATTTTGCTGCATTGATACGTGCGATGGAACGCATCAGAGCCGCCTCTGCTCTTGCAACATCTACGCTGCTTCCGCGCTCTGTAAGTCTTCCTTCTGCACGTTGCTTCGCCGCATTTGCACGTGCTTCATCAATCTCGCTTGGCCACTCGATAATCTCTGCAAGGATTGTGATCTCCTGCGGCAGTATCTGAACGAATCCGGCATGAAGAGCTGCATTTCTCACAGTTTCGCCCTGTGTAATCGTTAGAATACCTGGCTTCACAATAACTGTGAGCGGCGCATGACCAGCATAAACGCCAATCTCGCCTTCTGTTGTGTTGAATTCCACCATGTCCGCCTCTTCATCAAAAAACGCACGGTCCGGCGTCACGATTGTAAGCTTGAACTTCTCTGCCATAGTAGCACCTCCCTACTTGACGCGGGCGGTAACGTCATCAATTGTTCCAGCATTGAGGAAATGTCCTTCAGGAATATCGTCATGTTTGCCTTCCATAATTTCCTTAAAGCCTCTGATTGTCTCTGTGATTGGTACATACTTACCCGGCATACCTGTAAACTGTTCCGCTACGTGGAAAGGCTGAGACAGGAATCGCTGAATCTTTCTTGCACGATTCACGATTATCTTATCTTCCTCTGACAATTCATCCATACCGAGAATAGCAATAATATCCTGAAGTTCCTTATATTTTTGGAGAATCTGCTGTACGCCGCGCGCTACCTCATAATGTTCCTGACCTACGATACGTGGATCAAGAATTCTTGATGAAGACTCCAGCGGGTCAACAGCAGGATAAATACCAAGCTCAACAATTGAACGCGAAAGAACCGTCGTCGCGTCCAAATGTGCGAATGTCGTTGCAGGCGCGGGGTCCGTCAAGTCATCGGCCGGCACATATACTGCCTGTACAGAAGTGATGGAACCATTCTTTGTAGAAGTGATACGCTCCTGCAAAGCACCCATCTCTGTCTGTAATGTAGGCTGATAACCTACGGCTGAAGGCACACGGCCAAGCAGCGCCGAAACCTCAGAACCAGCCTGTGTGAAACGGAAAATATTGTCAATGAAAAGAAGCACATCCTTTCCACCTTTGTCACGGAAATACTCCGCCATTGTAAGTCCCGTCAAACCAACACGCATTCTTGCTCCGGGCGGCTCATTCATCTGTCCAAATACCATGGCGGTTTTGCTGATAACACCAGATTCCGTCATTTCATTATAAAGGTCGTTTCCTTCTCTGGTACGCTCGCCTACACCTGTAAATACGGAGAATCCATCATGCTCATTTGCAATATTGGTGATCAGCTCCTGGATCAATACTGTTTTGCCTACGCCGGCACCGCCGAACAAGCCAATCTTACCACCTCTCTGATAAGGACAGAGAAGGTCAACGACTTTGATACCTGTCTCAAGCATCTCTGTTGATGTTGCCTGCTCTTCAAAAGAAGGTGCTGGTCTGTGAATCGGCTCATAACCTTGCGCTTCCGGCGCTGGTTTATTATCTATTGGTTCCCCAAGTACATTGAACATACGTCCAAGTGTACTCTCACCAACTGGAACCGTAATTGGAGCGCCTGTTGAAACAGCATCCATTCCTCTTACAAGTCCGTCGGTAGGACCCATGGCGATACATCTTACCGTATCATCACCCAAATGCTGTGCAACCTCGATTGTCAGCTCTGTGCCGTCACTTCTTGTAATTTTAACTGCATCGTTCAGCTCTGGAAGCTGTCCTTCACTGAACTTGACATCAAGAACCGCACCGATAATCTGGGTAACTTTACCAATTATCTTATCTGCCATCTTTTTGTTTCCTCTCTATCTAATATTTTTTTGCAGAATACCTAAACGAAATATAGCTTTTCCCCTGTACGCGAAACAGGAACAGAACTTCTTTTCGTTTTATGATATGGCCTGAGCGCCCGCGATAATCTCTGTTAATTCCTGTGTAATCGCACTCTGGCGTGCTCTGTTGTAAAGCAGAGATAAGCTTGATATAATCTCGTCTGCATTGTTCGTAGCATTATCCATTGCCTGCATTCTGGCTGCATTTTCGCTCGCCACAGCCTCTATCATCGCTCCATAAATCAAACTGGTGATATACTTTGGAATAATGAGATCAATTGCATCCTCTGTCTCAGGCTCAAAATCCAGCACTGCCTTGTCTTCACTTTTGCGCTCATCTTCAATCTTGATAGGAAGCAGCTTCAGTCTGGTTGGTATATGTGTTACAGTATTTTTGAACCCTGTATAAACAACATAAATCTCTCCCACCTTACCTGATGCAAAATCACTGAGCACTTGATTGCTGATCGTCATCGCATCTGCATAAATTGGCTCGTCAATCGCATCGGAATGATCCTCGCCAAGCTCATAGCCCAATCTTGCAAAAGTATCTCTTCCCTTGCTTCCTATCGGATAAATGATCAAATCCTCTTTGTTCCAATCATTATCTCGTACAAGCTTTATAATATTCGAATTGTAACCGCCGGCAAGCCCCCTGTTTGCTGTGATTACAATCACTGCTTTTTTGGGGGAATTGCTTTGCTTAAGGTACGGATGGTTGATATCTCCTGCCTTGGAAAGCATGGAAACCACCGTATCATACATGCAGTTAAAATAAGTCTTTGACTTTTCTGCACGCCCTTTTGCCCTTTGCAGTTTAACGGTGGAAACAAGCTTCATGGCCTTTGTAATCTGCTGTGTACTTTGTACAGAGCCTTTACGTCTTTTTATATCTCTCATTGAGGCCATAAATATTCAGTCCCCCCTTCTATTTATTTGAAGCGTCCTTTAAACTCTTCAATCGCTGCAACAAGCGTCTTTTCGGTTTCATCGGAAATTACTCTTTCCTCTCGGATTGCCTTTGGCACCTGCGGATATTTGGTATCAAGGAACTCAAAAAGCTCTGCTTCAAATCTTGTGATATCACCAACTGGTACATCAAGCAAATACTTTTTGGTCGCTACGAAAAGAATAATTACCTGATATTCAACAGCCATTGGCTTATACTGAGGCTGTTTTAAGATTTCTTTGATTCGTGCACCCTGCTCTAGTCTTTCCTTTGTGTCCGGGTCAAGGTCTGAACCAAACTGTGCAAAGGAAGCAAGCTCTCTGTACTGGGCAAGCTCTGTACGAATCGGTCCCGCAATCTTCTTCATCGCCTTGATCTGCGCAGAACCACCAACTCGCGAAACGGACAAACCTGCATTTACAGCTGGTCTGAAACCGGAGTTAAACATTTCTGTCTCAAGGTAAATCTGTCCATCTGTAATCGAGATAACATTTGTTGGAATATATGCGGAAACATCGCCTGCCTGTGTTTCAATAATCGGCAGCGCAGTGATAGAACCGCCGCCATATTCATCATTCATACGGCATGCACGCTCAAGAAGTCTTGAGTGAAGATAAAATACGTCGCCAGGAAACGCCTCACGTCCGGGCGGACGCTTCAGTAACAGAGAAAGGGTACGATATGCAACCGCATGTTTGCTCAAATCATCATAGATGATGAGTACATCTTCTCCGTTCTCCATCCATTCCTCACCAATTGCGCAGCCTGAGTACGGCGCAATGTACTGCAATGGCGCAAGCTCACTTGCTGTTGCCGCTACAATTGTTGTATAAGACATTGCGCCAAACTCTTCCAATGTCTTAACAATGCTCGCAACCGTCGAAGCTTTCTGACCAATTGCAACATAGATACATTTCATGTTCTGGCCTTTTTGATTGATGATGGTATCAATGGCAATAGCAGTCTTACCCGTCTGCCTGTCACCGATAATCAATTCTCGCTGGCCTCTTCCAATTGGAACCATGGCATCAATTGCCTTGATACCGGTCTGCATCGGTGTATCTACGCTCTTTCTTGTAATAACACCTGACGCTACTCTTTCAATCTGACGATATTTTGTCGTTGCGATAGGACCCTTGCCGTCTATCGGCTGACCAAGCGCATTGACAACGCGGCCAAGCATCGCATCGCCAACCGGCACCTCTACAACACGGCTTGTTGTCTTTACAGTATCACCTTCGTTAATATTCTTGGAATTTCCAAGCAATACCGCGCCTACATTATCCTCCTCAAGGTTCATAACCATGCCATAAACCTCTCCTGGAAATTCAAGCAGTTCACCCTGCATTGCTTTCTCAAGTCCATGTACACGTGCGATACCATCTGCCACCTGAATAACAGTACCAACATCTGATACTTCCAATTCAGCGGCATATCTCTTGATCTGATCCTTAATCACAGAACTGATTTCTTCTGGTCTTAAATTCATATGGATCTGCACCTTTCTGTTTATTTTTGGAAACGCCTCACATTTGGATTGCCAAAAGCTCTTTTTGAAGCTTTCCCAGTTTGGTACGAATGCTGCTGTCCACTACCCTGTCACCCATCTTGATAACCATGCCTCCTATCAAGCTCTGATCTACATCGTAGATACACTCAATAGTCTTATATCTGGTGGTAGCAAGCAATCGTGTCTCAATATCATTTTTTTCCTTATCTTTTAATGCAATCGCTGTTGTCACATAAGCTCTCCCGATATTGCTGTACTCCTTTATTTTGAAAATAAATTCCCGAAGTATCGCCTCTATCTCATTGTAGCGGTCCTTTTCAATGATTGTAATGAGAAACCCTATCAGCTCTTTGCTGATTCTGTTCTCAAATACATTCTTCACCACATTTACTTTATCCTCTTTCGGAATTTTGGGATGATTCATAAACTGCGTGAAGTCTGTATTGGTCTGAATGACCTCAATAAGCCCCAATGTCTCGTCCATAAACATTGATGTCTCATTTTTTTCAACAGCCAATTCAAACAGCGCCTGCGCATACGTTTGGGAAACTAGTTTAGCCATGTGCTATCACCTATTTCTTTCAAAGTTTCTTCAATGAGTTCATGCTGGGCGTTTGTATCAATATTAACCTGGACAATTCTGGCAGCCATCACAGAAGCAACCGCAATCATTTCACGTTTCACTTCATCTGTCATCTTCTGCTTTTCAAGCTCTGCCTCGACTTTTGCCCGCTCAATAATTTTTGCTGCCTCTTGTTTTGCTTCAGCAACAATCCTTGCCTCATTTTCCATACCACGCTTGCGGGCATCTGTTAAAATTGCCTCTGCCTCTTTGCCTGCCTGATTGAGCTTTTCCTCATAGAGCGCACGTATTTCGGCTGCTGATTTCTGATCGGAAGCGGCCTGCTCAAGTTCGCCCTTTATCTTTTCCTGTCTGTCTTTGAGCATTTTCCTCACAGGATTGAATAAGAAATGTGATGCAAACATAAACAGGAAAAACATCGCTATCGTCATCAGCACTGCATCAGCTAAAAGCTGAAAATCCAGGTCAAATAAGCGGCTTAATCCCTCTGCCTCGGTAGCAAGTATCATACCTTTGTACCTCCTTCCTTGATTTACTGCGCAAACCATTGTACATTTCAATCCGGTTTTGCACTGATTTGCGTATTCTTTAAGATATACATTCCATAAAACTTGCTAATCATTTTATCTAATTTTGTATATCTGATTAAGGTACTAACGGTTTTACAAACAATAACAGCATCGCTACAAGCAGACCATAAAGACCTGTTGTTTCGGCAACCGCCTGACCAAGAAGCATGGTAGAAGTAACGTCTGATTTCGCACCTGGATTTCTACCAACTGCTGCTGCTGCATGACCTGCGGCAATACCCTGGCCTACACCAGGTCCAATACCTGCAATAACTGCAAGGCCTGCACCGATTGCTGAACAACCTAAGATAAAGTTTGAATTAAATTCCATAATGAATTCCTCCTGTTTAAATAATTAACTCATATTGTTTCACATATTGAAGAACAGCAGGCTGTTCTCTTAATCAACGTTTTCAATTTTGATGCACTGTGTCTTTTTCAGTACGAAAAATCATTTCGTTTTATCCATCAATCGCATTGTTGATATACGTCATTGTCAGCATACAGAATACATATGTCTGAATTGCTCCTGAGAACAAGTCAAAGTATACATGCAATGCTGCCGGCCAGCCTGTAGCGATAAAGCCCAGCAAGCCATAAATCAATGCCATGATAACACTTCCTGACAAAACGTTTGCAAACAAACGCAGTGACAAGGAAATCGGTACTGCAATATCTCCGATAATGTTGAATGGTGCCCAAATTGGCCATGGATCACACAATCCTTTGATAACCCCCGAAACCTTCTGGTATTTAAACTTGTTGAAGGTTATCAAGGTAAATGTGATTAATCCAAGTGAAAATGTCACGCCATAATCAGCCGTGGGCGCTCTAAGCCCCACCAGACCAGAGATGTTGCTAATTAGGATAAAAATAAACAGTGTGCCAATATAGTTAGCAAACGCAGCACCGTTTTTCCCCATAACACCATTGATCATGCCGTCCAGCTTTTCTACCACCAGCTCTACAACATTTTGGAAAGCTCCAGGGACTTCTGTTGCATGTTTCACCGCCTTATTCGCACATAGGCAGAAAATAACAATGATTGCCATCACGATGAACAGACAGACATGCGTAGTTGTTATCCAAAGCTTCTGACCGAACAACTCATACTGGAAAACGCCATGTATCATAAAGTCAATATCATCAGAGCCAGATAACAAAATTCCTGCTCCCATACACTCACCTCCTTATTTATTTCTTTATTCAGTTTTGCTTGCTCCTTCATAAACTATTCAGCACTTCCAAGTTTCATGCAGAACGTACCTGTGATTGTCCCAAACAGTTCTTTAAACTTCATTGGATGTATCACCTGACATCTCTTTGCGGGATAGCTTCGCAAATAAAGGCTGCACATAGGCCGAAACCTTGAGACCCATGATCCCCGCAAAAGCCGCCAGCGGATTGCCAATTCTCGTTATCATCAATATCCCCAGGATAATCACCACAATAAAATATCTAATAATATTCTGCCTCGTTGCTACTGCCTGCGCCCCCTTTACATCTCTTTCTACGGCTAAATTCAATGAGATTGCCATGTGGAAAGCCATAAATACTGCTGTAAGCACTCCTATCCAAATCCCTATACTGTATCCTGCTTTGTCTGACACGAAGAAAAGACCTGTTATCTGGCACAATACACCAAATAAAATGATTCCCAAAAGCAGACCCGGCAATGCCGCATTGATTTCTTTAAGTCTGTTCTTCATCTTTATCATCTCCCTCGTATATTTTCCTTGCCAGAATAAATATGTTCCTAAAGCCTGAGATGGCTCCCACAAAGAAAAGTAAGACAAACCAAAATGCGGTTCCTAGCTTCCTGTCAAGGAATAGTCCCGCAAACGAACATAAAAAGATTGGAACGAGCATATTGATGCCAAACTGGGTAATCACTGCCAACGACTGATAGACAGACCTTTTATACTTCTTATTTTTTCCCATTTATGCGCCTCCGTATGCCTGAAATTCTGCAAATATAGCTTTCTGCTATCTAGCCTTCACGATACCTTCCATTGACAGGAGCATACACAGCCAACGGAAAATACCTATCCATAATTATACAAAAACTTGGAAAAATTGTCTAGTAAATGTCTGAATTTTTTGTCTTTCCTAATTAATTGCTCATAATAGTTCCTCTAATCAATACTGTTATTGGCAAAAATGTATATAATTTTCCATAAATCGAGTAGGGAAGATACATCTTTTTCCTATACTTCCTCTGCATCGGCGTGTGCATAAAAAATTGAGCGCCAGCGCGCTCAATCTGCAAAAAACTTCGTTTTTTGTTTCATTGAGTCATGTATTCGCTTTTTCCTATTAAGTATAAAAAATTGAGCACATAAGCACTCAATTTTTTATATTCATTCCACAAATGTCAACGTCTCAATTGCCGATGGAACAATCTATTTACCTTTAACCATTCGATTCTGTATCCGCCATGAAAAGCTTCCCTTCTCTCTCGGTAACTGCAATCAGTTCTGATTTGGCTAGTCTGAAACAATCCAGCATAACCGGTGAAAAAGCGCCGCATTCCCCTGCCATAATCTTACGTTCCGCCTGCTCTACAGTGCATGGAAACTTGTATATCCTCTTGCTCACAAGTGCATCATACGCATTGACAATTGACACTACCTGTGCCCAAATTGGAATCGCATCGCCCTTGAGGTGGTCCGGATACCCTGTTCCGTCATACCGTTCATGGTGAAAACGGCAGATATCATAACAATACTGATAAAATTCGCTATCCTCCTGCTTGATTCTCTCAAGGATTTGACAGCCGTATATTGTATGTTTTTCTATCTCCTCGCGCTCTGCTTTTGTGAGTTCCTCTGTTTTCAGCAGAATCTTGTCTGGTATTGCAATTTTTCCAATATCATGAATCGCTGCCGCCTGCACAATCAATGCGGACTGTTCCTCTGTAAGTCCATACTGTGGATAGTATTTTCTGATATATTTGAGAAACAGTTTGGTAAAATACTTTATTTTCTGTATATGTATTTCAGACTCCTGGCTTCGGAATTCTACAACAGAGCTAATCAAATTAAGCAAAAATTCATTGTTTTTCTCAAGCTTTTTTTTGCTCTCTTGAAGCTGCTTGGTATGCTTCTCAAGATTATATTCCAAGTAAACCCTATGTTCAAAAAGCTCAATCAGATTCTTTGCACGCCGCATAACTACATTGGGTGCAAACGGTTTGTATATAATTTCTGAAGCGCCATATTCATATGCTTTCTCATCGGTCTCGTCCGTCGCTTCCCCAGTTATCATGATAACTGGGATCGACTCTATATATTTCTTTTCGTTCATAAATTTCAGAACATCAAGCCCGGATTTTTTTGGCATCAGCAAATCCAGAAACAAAAGGCATATTTTATCATTATATTTTGCCATAAGGTCAATTGTCTGTTCGCCATCCTCTGCCTCAAGAATTTGGTACTGTTCTTCAAAGATGTACTTTATTAACTCACGGTTTAGCTCCGCATCATCTGCAATCAAAATCGTATTTTTTCCTATCATTCATTCTTGCCCCTTTCCATCCAATTTTCATCCGCTGTTTCTGTATCATATACGCCCAAAATACATTCTCTACGGTTGTTCTGCAAGGAGCTTATTGATGCCGTCAATCACCGCATTATAGTCCTCTGTCAAACGTACAAAAATCTCTTTCGCCTTATCCAGATCCTTTGTGCGAAGCGTTTCCGTAACCTCATGCACAGAAGTATACAGTCTTGTAAATGCCATATTCTGGCACATTCCCTTCATCGTATGTGCTGCCCTAAATCCCTCATCTGCGTTGCCATCTTCCAAGCATTTTGCAAGCATATCATAGCTTCCATCTCGCAAAAACATCCCCGCAAACTTGACAATTCGCGCCTCTGTTTTTAAGCGCCCCATAATTTCCTTATAATCCCCGCCTGTCAGGTTATAAAATTCCTCCACTGTCATAACTTTTTCCTCCTGAATTTCTCCCATAATTATCGATGTACGATCGGAATCTCTCCTGCGCCTGCCTCTGTGGCCGATTTTCCGCCATATGCACATCTGACCAAAAATCACCTCACAGAATCAGGCTCAAAGAAACTCTGAGAATCCATATCGTTACTGCTTTCTGCTTTATATTCAAAATTATATCTCATATTTCCCTACAATTCAACGCTTTTATATGATTTGATTACAGTTTATTAACAAGTTTAGCCTAGGACTTTGCAGCATTAAAGCCGCACCGATAAATTTTCCCAGCTAAATAAATCAAGCATACAACGACAGCACAAACGCCCGATACCAAAAGGGTGTACTGTCCAAATCCCTCCCACTGATTCTGATACATTCTTCCTGCAAAAGGCAGTCCCAATACCATCATAAAATACCAAAAAAGCGGTGCCAACAACGGCCACATTCTTTTTTGCTCTTCCTTTTTTGCCTTGCCGGCAAAGCAGCTGCATAATTTTCCAGCCAGATAATAAATGAGAAACAGAGAACAAAAATAAATTGCAGTTCCTATAATTGTATGCAGGCGTTTGGAAGTAAGCCATCCCGCCATAAGATTGTGACGCGTCAAAGAAAGTGGCAGATAAATCGAAACGGTAATGCGGATTCCATTGATAAAGATTGTAGAAACATACGAAAAGAACACAGAAAAAAGAAACCAAGCTCCTTTTTTCCAAAATGAATCCATCCTGTCTGTAAAGGATATGATTGTCATGACAAACACAAGCAGCAAAAAGCGCACCCCTGAACAGGAGGGCGCAATGATAAAGCGGTAAGCATGACTGATATATCCCATCGGCGCGGTATATTCAAAAGATATGCCGCTAAGGGTTCTGACCCACCAGGTTGTGGGGGCCAGAATCCATTTAAGGGCATCACTGTCCGCTGTTCGATAATAAACCTTGACAATAAAGACGGCTATAACTGCCAAAAAATACCATAACAGATTCTTTTTCTTCATTGTATTTCACCTTTCCAATTTGCTTTTAAATATCATGTGTTCTTTTTCTTCGAAAGCGTTTTTTGACGTAGGGAAGCTGCATTAGTATGATGAAAGCCAAAGCGCCTATCAGAACAAATTCCGTTGGTTCTGAACCAAACAAGTATCCGCCAACTGCAAAATTCGATACACCAAGTGGAAGTGGAAGCGGCTGATTCACATCAGATCCATCTTGGTTTGGATTTCGTATTGTTTCTATTACTGCGATAAAAGATGTATATGGGGTCAAGATGCTGTAGGTCAGTCCAATCTGTGTTACTGCCTCTTTCACATCTGGGTTATTCTGGTCCAGCCCATAATTCGTAAGCCGTTCTATTCGTTTCTGTGCCCATAGATAGCTTAACGCATCACTATCAACCGATACTGCTGAAGGGGTAGCTGCCCCAGAAGAAGCCAACTCAGCAATAGAAATTGTCTGTGCGTAGTCACCGTTTCCTGTTTTCCCTGTTATTTGAACCGTTCCTGCTGGTTCGCCGCGCCATTTCCCAAGAAGGACAATTGGCCTCTGTGCAAAAAGAGTCGGCAGAATAGCAGGTTCCACATCATAGACATCAAACCCTTCAAATTTTACATCAATATCTCTTAAAACAGGCGATTGAATATAGGTATTAAAACGTTTTGCCGTCTCCAATGCCTCCTCTTCACTGGCAACAATAAACGGCTCCCCCTGCCCTGTCTTGGCAATTCCTTCGATTAGATAACGATTTACACCATTTCCAATCCCAAAGGAGAAGAAATCAGCGTTTCTAACATTCTGGTGAATGATTTCAAAAATATCTTCCTCGCCATAAATATAGCCATCTGTAATTACAACAATACTGCGTGATACATTTTCGACAGAAGGAATCATCAGTGCATCTCTGAGCGCCGGTGCAAGCTCTGTGCCGCCAGAACCTTCTTCGTTGTCAATAATGCGAATCGCTTTTTTGATGTTTTCCTGATTAGCAGGGAGGGAGCGTTCTGACATCTGATACGACCCGCCAGAAAACAAAATTAAATTAAAGGTGTCTGTCTCCTTGAGGTTGGAAACCAGATTTTTTATCAGTTCTTTTGCGGTATCCAGCGGATATCCATACATAGAACCTGATATATCCAGCACAAAAATATATTCTCTCGGCGGAATGTCTTTGACGTCAAAACGTTCCGGCGGCTGTACCATCAGCATAAAGAAATTTTCATTCTCACCTGTATTGAGCATCATTCCGGCCGATATTTCCTGACCTGTCATTTTATAATCAAGAATAAAGTCTCTGTTTCCAGCATAATCAGACGAATCAGCAAGCGAGACAACAGCTTTGGTATTTTCCTGCCACTGGACATCAATTTTATGAGAACTGCTTGTAAGCTGTGTGATTGGCACACCTGCTGAAAGGCTGACCTGAATCTCATACTTGTCCTTTGGCGCTGTTCCCTCTGGCAGATATGGCGTTTCTGTCCATTCTTCACGTGTACCAGAATCATCAAGGACAGGACTGATATACCGAGGTCCTACCACTGTTGGATATACAAACTGATACGTTCCTTCTGTAGGTGTAATCAGTTCTGTATAGTGCAAATCAATGGCAACCTGATCTCCTGGCATGATATTCGCCACATTCATCGAAAACACATTTGGCCGCTCTTCTGACAGCAAAGAAGCACTTTTTCCCTCTTCCTTGGCCTCCTCAAACTCCTCCTGTGCCTCTTCTTTTTCTTTTATTTGGGCCGTCACAAGCTGATTGCCAATCTGCATTTGCATTCCGTGAACGGTCACTTTGGTAGATGCCGGAAATACATATGACGCATTAATCGGATTTGTGCCCTCATTCGCATAGGTCTGCAACACATGAATATCTGCAATTATTCCATTAATATCTGCTGTCACGCTCGTCTTCTTTAATGGAAAGCTGTCTGTCGAAGGGTCCGCAGTTTCCACATAAAAATAAGGCGCACCTGTTTTATCCCCATTCTCCGCACGCGGCTCATCCGCATGGACTGGCTGTATCGGAATACTCACAAAAATAAGAAGCGCGCCTAAAAAAGCCAAAAATTTTCTGTTTCTCTTCATCTTATTGTACCATACCTTTCTCAATGCTATCATACGATTTGTTCTTTAAAAATATGGTACAATACAGAATCATCAAAATTGCATAATATTTGTATCAAAGAAGCATCTTATTTGCATCAAAGTTGCATCACTCTATGGTACTGTCTGCCTAATATCTGATAAATTGTTATTGGTACAGTAATATTCCGTTATTGGCAGTTTGACCTGCCTATGAACAAGATTCCGCGTTATCGCCCCATCTCTTCAATCATGGGCGGTATCTGGGACAACATATTATCCACGTCTTCAAACATCGCACTTTTGGTTGTTCCAAGCGCACTTGCAGATTTGATACGTTTCAAAACCTCCTGATACTGTTGTTTCATAGCATCAAAAACCTGGTCAATGGACTGCAGTTCTCTTTGAGACTCCTCAATCACACTCGAAATTTCCTGCTGCACAGACACGGTTTCCTCTGCAGTTTGCGTAATCTTATGAAACGACTCATAGGTACTATTTACGATATCTATATTCTGATCCAATGCATGTTGTGAAGCGCAAATGCTTTCATTGAGTTGGCCTGTGCCGCGTTCTACATCCTGAATGCCGCTGTCTACCTCGCCGGCAAGTCCTTTTATCTCTTCTGCAAGCTCTTTTACATTTGATGCTACGACTGCAAATCCTTTTCCTGACTGTCCAGCTCTGGCCGCTTCAATGGATGCATTGAGCGCCAGAATATTTGTTTCCTCTGCAATGGAAATAATTTTTTTCATACATCGGTGTATTCCATTTACTGCGTTCTGCAATTCCTCAAAGGTATTTTCCATATCACTATATGATTTCTCAACCTGTATGGAAGCGCTCTTTAATTCTTCTACTTTGTCCTTTGCCTCTGTCACAGACTGCGTAATTGCGCCTCTGACCTGTTCAAACTGTCCTGCCGCATTGTTAATCTCAGAAAAAGACTGCTCAAATTCCTGTAATTGTTCATGGAAATGATCTGCCTCCTTCATAACACCTGCAAACGAACTGCTCAACATACCTAGTTCCCACAAAGAATCGACCTCTTTGCCCAGCAAATCTTTTTGATATTCTTTCAAACTACCTATGATATGAAGAATTGGATAGAGGTTCTCCTTGCTGTCTTGTCTCTGATCCGAATTCTTCCAGATTTGTTTCATAAAACTCAAACTTCTTTCCTCCTTATTTTTAAATCGCTGCGCGATGGCTCTAAAGGGTAAAGTCCCTTCGACGCACTCTTACTGAGATGTCATTTTCATTCGCTAGTCTCTCATGAAAATTCCTCTCGTGCGTCTTTGTGACTTTACTATCCTCCAGAATTTATTTTTCAAATTCACTTAACATTTCTTAGCCATACTTGTTTAAGTCGCTGCGCGACGGCTCTAAAGGGTAAAGTCCCTTCGACGCACTCTTACTGAGATGTCATTTTCATTCGCTAGTCTCTCATGAAAATTCCTCTCGTGCGTCTTTGTGACTTTACTATCCTCCAGAATTTATTTTTCAAATTCACTTAACATTTCTTAGCCATACTTGTTTAAGTCGCTGCGCGACGGCTCTAAAGGGTAAAGTCCCTTCGACGCACTCTTACTGAGATGTCATTTTCATTCGCTAGTCTCTCATGAAAATTCCTCTCGTGCGTCTTTGTGACTTCCTTTTGTATTCATATATTTTTAATTATTATTCAAATACCACGCAGGTCATTGACTGATTGACAAACCGATTGTTATAATGCTCTCCATATCCTACCAGTCCAGCATGGCTGCCAAGCGCTGCCATGCCCTGCAAATAGTCATCCATGTAACCACGCTCTGTAAACAATTTGTAGCGAAACAGGCAGTTTACAGAAAAGACCGCAGAACGTCTCGGAAAATCACGGCAGATATTGTGCACTGTCTGTTTTGTAATTGCTTCATAATCCCCTAGCTGCAGCATAATCAGAACATCGGAATCATTTACCTGACGAAAGCATGCTAGAGAATCTCCTTTGACCTCCTTAATAGAAACAATACAAACATCATCTCCATTCAGTTTTCCAAAGGGATTTTGAAAAGTCTGCGTCAATATTTCTTGATCTGTGACATGCAGAATTTTTTCGTATACCTGTTTTGCTGGCTGTCCATTTAGCGAGCCAATTATATAGTTTGCCTTATCTGTATCAGAGGCGATAAATCGGTAGTTTTTCAGTTGACGATAAATATTCTCTTTGTATGTCTTTACTCTGCCTCCAAGGTTGCGGACGATCCCATAGGCCACAGCATCCTCATATATTTTTCCATTTGCAGATACCTTACCCGCATCTCCGGTTCCGCCTACCAGCGAAATACCATTTCGTTTCAGAACAGTATTGATAGTTGTCAGTACACAAGCGTCATTTCCAGAACAAAAGTCAATACAGACAGTATCCTCTGATGTGCCCCCCACAGTATGTACATCATTTTCTAACCGCTTAATATATTTCACTGGCATGACAGAAACGCGCTCTAATACATTGGCAGCGGCGCTGACGCCATCCAAAAACGCTACAATCCCAACTCCCTCTTCTACCATACAGGTGTCATAGCTCATTCCAATACAGCCAATACTAGGTACACCGGGATATAATCTTTCCAATGCCTTCACGTGCGCTTCAAACTGTGCACCATTTGATAATAGCATGATAAACTGAGGGTTATTTAGTCCGCGTACTGCCTCTGCCAAATCTCCATGCTGGCTTTTGCCAAAAAACTGCCTCATAATTATCGCCTCCTTTATGTATTTATTGCAAACTTTTTCGACAACTGTTATGATTATACGTTAAAATAAGTCAAAGCGCAATGATATTTCAATTGGAAGCCATAAATATGTTGAAGCTGCTGCAAAAAAGAGCTAAAATAATAGCAAGTACACCTAATTAAAGGAGAATCCCACATGGAGAATTTGAAAATCTATCGCAAACGAATGATTCCTGATGAATGTATCTTACTAAAAGATGATATCATTCTTGAAACGACACAAGACTTTATCATAACCCAATGGAAAACCCTGAAACCGCGCCGCGACTTTCATCATGGCTATTCCTGCTATTACTTGAAGCTTGGGTACAAGATCAGCAAATTTTATCGGGAAGACAATACTTTGTTGTATTGGTATTGCGATATTGTAGATTATCTGTACAAGAAAGAAGAGAACTCCCTCCTTGTCACAGATCTTTTGGCCGATATAGTCATTTATCCAGATGGCTATATCAAAGTGCTTGATATCAATGAGCTTGCCGTTGCCCTTGAAAAGAAGCTTTGTGAACCCCAAGTTATCATCCAGGCACTTAATAAACTTGACCAGCTTTTAAACACGATCTATGATGATAAATTTGATACCCTGTCAGTCCAGATTGAAAAATGGATTTCAAACTGAATGGAGTAGGAGAAGCTTCCGCTTCTCCTACTCCATTGCAATACGCACTCAAGATTACTGACATTTTTCATTTTGCAATCAATTTTTATACTGGGTTGACGTGAACCATAATATGTTTTACTTTTATAAAGTTTTTCTCAATGGCATCATGCACCCGCTCCGCAGTGCTGTGTGCTTCTCTGAGCGTCACATTTCCATCTGCTTTGATTTCAATATCCACATAAATTTTGTTTCCAAATACTCTTGTACGCAGCAAATCTACACCTAATACGCCCTTTTGTTGTAGAACGCATGTTTTTATTTCGTTTTCCAGTTCCTCATCGCACGCTTTATCTACCATTTTGTCAATAGAATCTTTAAAAATATCATAGGCTGCTTTTTCTATAAAAAAACAGATACATAAACTGGCTACAGCATCAAGAATCGGAAATCCAAGCCTTGCACCTGTGATACCAATCAGCGCTCCCACAGAAGACAATGCATCTGAACGGTGATGCCAGGCGTCTGCCATCAGTGCGCCGGAGTTAATTTTCTTGGCATTGATTCTGGTGTACCAATACATCCCCTCTTTGACTGCTATCGAGACAATTGCCGCTGCCAATGCCAGAACGCCAGGAATTTTAAGATTCTCATATCCTCCCGACAAAATTTTCACCGCTGCACTGCCGCCAATTCCCAGCCCTGTAACAGCAAGAACTGTTGAAAGAACAATCGCTGCCACGCATTCCATGCGCTCATGTCCGTAGGGATGTTCTTTATCTGATTTTTTACCAGACATTTTGATTCCTACGATGACAACCAGCGTACTGAATACATCAGAAGCGGAATGAATCGAGTCACTAATCATTGCTCCGGAATGTGCTATCATACCAGCCAAAAATTTGAATAGTGACAGAATGATATTGGCTACAATACTTACAAACGATACCTTCATGGCTACTTTTTCAAAACTATTTTCCATACTTACCACCTATCTAATAGTCGTTGCGCGATGGATCTAAAGGTAACGTACCTTCGTTCTCCAGCAAATCAGCATTTTGATTCTGCACATACACAATATCTTGTATCAGTTCCATCTGCATTTCTGGCTGCGTTGTTCCTTCCAAGTCAGACGTATTCAACAAAAGCGCTTCTGCTGCATTGTCAACACTCGCCCTTTTTTCCTGATTCAGCAGAATCGTTTCCATATTGTTCAGCTTTGCAGTCTCAATTTTTGTGGATTCTTCTTTCTTATTTTTTGCCTTACTTTGTTCTATATTCCTCTGAATTACTTTTTTGTCAGAACCTGTTTTTGCTATTTTATGCAGGTTGGTCCTTGTTCGGGCATGTCTTGCAGACAGCATTCTACAACATTTCACAATGTCAAATGCAAAAAACAATATTACTGCTGCCGCTGCAAATACAATTGATGCGGCAATCAAAATATGTGAGATCCACATCATTTCCTCTATCTTCATCCTTTTTGTCCCCTTTTGCTCAATATGTAGACCTTACCATTTTATATGCGCCGTCAATAATCCACCGTATCGCTTCTATTTCGTCCTTTACCGCACTTACAGCACCGAGTTCCATATCCTTTAGGTCTGATTCAATCTGTGCAAGCATAGCATCCATATCCTCTCTGGGCACGCCGTCCTCCTTGAAGTATTTTGCATACTCAACCACCCTTGATGCTATCTCCCGATATATTCTGAGTGTGATAAGGTCCCTGTCAGGCTCCTTATCATTGAGCGCCTTCAGTTCTGTCAGGCTGTTCCAGTACTGTGCATACATTCCCTGATCTGTACCGTCTATCTGCGAAACAATCACATTTTTGTAAAAAGTACCGATTTCTACATATAATCTGCATCTTCTGTACTCTGCTGTTTTATCCATATTCTGTTCATAATAATGCATTGCTGTCTCAAACCAGCTCACTGCTCTGGATTGACGGTTTTCCTCATGTTCATAATAATACCAATACGCATTTCCCATCTCATAGCAAAAATTAGCATATTCATATTCATTTTTTTCTTCAAAATTTTTCAGATACGCATGCGTATTGATACAAAGCTTCAAAAAAAGTTCTTCTTCTGCATCACCAAACGTTCCATCCTCAACCGCTCTGGTATAAAATCCGTGGTACGCCTCTGACTGTATGTCATCTATTGCAATTGCATCCATATAAAGTTTGCATGCCTCCACCGGATCAGACGCAATTCTCGCCATGTTCAGACGTTCCTGGTATTGACTTATCTGCATATTTTTCGCAGATAAACGAAAGCAGGCTCCTCCCACAGCACATGCTATGGAAAGCCCTGCCATTGTTATAAAAATACCAATCTTTTTGCGATACCTGCGTTGTGCCTGCACTTCCAGATCCTGATAATGTTCTAGGTCATACCGCAGTTCCCGCGCCGACTGATATCGGTCATCAGGATTTTTCTGTGTACATTTCAGGATAATGCGTTCCAGCCCCGTAGAAAGTGTATCATTCCATTTTGTAATCGGATACATTTCATAGGGCGGCATAGACGGATTATGTCCCGTTACCAGATGATATAATGTCGCCCCCAGACAATAAATATCTGTGCGTGCATCGGTTTGCCCCATGCCGCCAAACTGCTCTGGTGAAGCATATCCTCTTGTGCCTAGCCATGTGGTGTCCGCCACATTTTTCTCTTTAAACTCCCGTGCAGTCCCAAAATCAATCAAAACGACCCTGCCATCTGACTTGAGCATAATATTCGAAGGCTTCATATCCCGGTAAATAATCGGTGAAGGTCTTGTATGCATGTATTCCAGCACATCGCACAACTGACAGGCCCAGTCAGCCACTTTTTCCTGTGGTTGTGCGCCCTCATCTGCCAGAAGCCTTTCGAGGGTATTTCCCTCTATATAATCCATAACAATCAAGAAATTTTCACCGGAATCAATGACATCGACGATGCTCGGCAGATTTGAATGTTTTAACTGTTTTAATAAATTCGTCTCCACAATCAGGCTTTGTCTCAGTATATCAAAATCCCTGTGTAAAGATTTCCGCACCTCCTTGACTGCCCATGGTTTATTTGCTTTTTCATTCATGGCAAGATATACATTGCTCATTCCCCCATGACCTATTTCGCTCAGTATTTTATATTTTCCGTCTATCACGGAACCAATCTTTAGCATCTTTAGCCTCCATGCTATGGCTTTTCATCTGGTATCCCATTCACCTTCACAAGAACAGCAGAAATATTATCCTTCTCCCCTCGTTCCTTATTCATCTCTATCAGATATCTGATTCGGGCATTCATAATATGTGAATTATCAAGCCTTTTTTCTACACTCCATTCCATTCCCTTAAATGCAGTATGACAATATTTATAAATCTCCATTTCATCCAGCTTATGCCGGAAGCCGTCCGAACATATCAGAAAGGTTTCCCCATCACCAAATTCCCCATGCAGAAAATCAGGCTTCACACTGCTCATTGTACCAATACACTGCAGAAGTACATTTCGGCGGGAATCATTTTCTGCCTGTTCTGGCGTCATATGTCCAAGCGCAACCTCTCTCGCCACATATGTCTGATCCATTGTGAGCTGTTCCATTCCCGCTCCCATTCTGTAGATACGGCAATCCCCTACATGAGAAATAAAATAATATCCTTGTATCAACAGTATCACGGTAAGGGTTGTCCCCATTGGCGCTCTTTGTTCCTTGCTGTATCCAATGATTTTAGTATTGCAGTCATTCGCTATCTGACTCCAGATTTGTTCTAGTTCCTTCACAGAAAAACCTCTTGCCAAAAACCTAGGAAGCTGTTTTAAAAACCATTGCTCATATGCACGCACTACAACAGAGCTGGCAACATCTCCCTGTTCTAATCCTCCCATACCATCACATACTACTGCTATCGCCGCCTCACCAAAAACCGTATTGGCAACCTTTACAGTAAGGCTATCCTGATTGACAGCCTTAGTTGTTCCCTTATCGGTCTGCGCCGCTACAGTAAAATGCCATTCCATATGTCAATCTCCTGCCACTGTATCTTTTTCACCAATTTTTCTGTCCGCATATGCATCACTCCGTTTTTAACACAAACTCAAATACTTCATCTGAAAGCTGCAACAGACAGCCGTTTGCAAGTTTTCTAAACTTGCCTGCTTCTAATTTTTTCCCATTGATAAACGTATGATTTAAGGAACCTTTATCAATCAGATAATAACTATCCGATTTTCTCACAATATCTGCATGATTCCTGCTCACAGTAGGGTTGTCCTCAACACAGTAATCCACGCAGGACGCATCTTTTCCAATCTTAAATACATTGCGGTTTATCCGAATTTTTTCGTGTGTACGTTTTCTGACAAGATATGCGACAATCTCTTTTTTGTCTGACTCTTCTGGTTCTTTTGTTTGTTCTGCGGATTCTTTTGCAGGTTCTTCTTGCTCATCAAGGGCTTCTGTGCTACCGCAAACCTCTGTGCTGGCGATCCCCTCAAGAAGGATATCACACAACTGCTTCACCTTCTCAAGGAATTGCGCACTGTCATTTTCTTCTTCACTCTGAAATGGTATATACGGCACCACAACTTCATCATTTGACTCATCCACATAAATTTCTTTTGGATTCATCATAAGCTTATCCGCCGAAAGCATATATTTTTCCAAACTAAGTGCAATTTTTAGGATACTGCGAAAAATCTTTAACAACTGCCGCTTACCACTAGGACTATTGTTCTCCTGAATCAGCTCATACAAATTTCTCATTCCTGTGATGCGGAACCGAAGCCTGCCTTCCTGATACATGATTTGCGGAATCCCCTTAATCCGATTCCCCGTCAGCATCTTGACAGCAGGTTTATCAATAATCTCCTCTCTAATATGATAAACCCTATACGTTTCGTCGTCCTCTGTCACATTTTCTACTTCTATGCCGTAGTCACTTTCCATATTGAGATATGTTTCATCTTTTTCCAAGATCCCAATTCTGTACATTCTACCAACACCTTTCCTGCTGCCGTGATACATTTTTGATAGTGCATCTTGGCGTTTATTAATAAAAGATATGACCACCAATCCGAATACCATTCAAGCCTGGTATTGGCGTTCTGAAATATACGCACTGTCCTACATTTGTCACACCACGCATCGCTTCATCTGCTGCACGATAACAGCTTTCTGTCGCTGAATCATTTGCAAGCGCAAGCGCAAGCCGCCCGCTTGCCACGGGAGAAAACTGTCTATTTTGATATATTACACCGACTACGGTATTGGGAAACACGGAACTTAAAACTCTGTTGATGACAACCGCGCCAACTGCAACTTGTCCTGTGTACGACTCTCCGCCTGCCTCACAATAGATAATATTGGCCATTAGTTTACGGTCTCCCTCTTCAAACTTGACCTCCGAGATATCACGCCATTTTGATTTTGCAGCCAGACGAGACTTTGCAAGTTCCTCTTCATACTGCTTCTGAAGCGCTGCAATATCCTGTTCCTGCTCATCAATCATAGATTCCAATGCATCTATTGTAGCTTCCGCATCTGCAATCTGATTCGAATAGCTTGCCACATTTGCTGATGTCTGATCGACAAGACTTGCTACCCGGCTCTTCTCTGCTTCTGCCTCTTCCCTCAATTCATTTAAGGAAATCAGCTCTGCATCAAGTCTTGCCTTTGTCTCTTCTACATATTTGCGGCTTTCTTCAAACTCACGCAGCATTTTCTGATCATATTCGTGCACACGGTCTATATAGTCACTTTTATTCAGAAAATCCGAAAAGCTGGTTGAAGAAAACAAAATATTGAGATAACTATTACTACCACCTCCGCCTTCATACATCGCTTTAATGCGAAGCTTCATATTTTTGTACTGTTCTTCTTCTATGCGAATCGCTTCTGCTAGTTCTGCCTGCGTCTGTTCTATCTCTGCTTCCTTAGCAGTAATATTGTTCTCGATGGTTTCGAGATTGGTGCTGACTTGTGCAAGATCATCATTTAAGGTACTCAACTGTCCTAATAGTGAATTTTTTGTAATTTCCAGAGATTGTTTCCGATCCTCTGTATTTTCTTTTGCGTCTTCTGTTTTTTCCTTTTCAGCCTTTGCCTTTTTCAGTCGTTCCAGCGTTGTCTCCGCATATACGGGTCTCGACACGCTTCCAGCAGCCATAACGGTAAGTATGACCATAAGTATGACTGACAGCGACCGTTTATATGACATTTTCATGACTCCTATAACTCCCCCATACTACTTTGTTCCAAAAATTCTATCTCCGGCATCCCCTAGCCCCGGAACAATATATCCATGCTCATTGAGTTTCTCATCTAACGCCCCAATATAAATATCAACATCTGGATGTTCTTTTTTCATCCGTTCTACCCCTTCTGGTGCAGCGATAATGCACATAAAATGAATGCTTTTGCACCCTTTTTCCTTGAGCATTCTGATTGCTGCCGAAGAAGATCCGCCCGTTGCAAGCATCGGGTCCACTACAAATACTTCTCTACGGTCACAGTCCTCTGGAAGCTTACAGTAATATTCCACGGGTTCCAATGTCTCTGGATCACGATAAAGACCAATATGCCCAACCTTTGCGGCCGGTATCAGCTGCAGCATCCCATCCACCATGCCAAGCCCTGCCCGAAGAATTGGCACAACTGCCAGCTTTTTGCCTGCGAGCTGTTTCACTGTAGTTTTGCAAATCGGTGTTTCTATTTCCACATCTGCAAGTTTCAAATTTCTGGTTGCTTCATAGCAAATTAAGCTGGCAATTTCTCCAATTGTCTGCCTGAAATCCTTCGTACCTGTTTCAATGCGTCTAATCATACCAATTTTGTGTTGAATCAACGGGTGATCCATAATTATTACCTTTGCCATTTTTCGTCCTGCTCCCTTCCTCATCTGTTTGTACATAACCACTCAAGCTTGTGAATCATCACATTCCTTCATTGTTTCCTTTTCAAGCTGCGCAATTGCTGCAACTCTGCGTTGGTGTTTCTCTTCCTGTGAAAATGCTGTATGCAAAAATGTGTCTAAAATGCTCAATGCAAGATTGGGTCCTACAATCCCTGCTCCCAATGCAAGTACGTTGGCATTGTTATGCTCTCTTGTCAGCTTGGCGGAGATGGTATCCGAGCACACTGCGCATCGTATGCCACGAATTTTATTGGCTGCGATGGAAATACCAATTCCTGTCGTACAAATCAGAATGCCCCGCTCACATTCTCCTGATGCAACAGCCTTTGCAACGGCGCTGCCAAATTCCGGATAATCACAAGAGTCTTTTGCATAACACCCAAAATCCTTATATTCCAGGTTGTTGTCCTTGAGATATTTTGTCACAGTCCCTTTCAGTTCAAATCCGCCGTGATCACATCCAATTGCTATCATCCTTTTCCCTCCATCTGTTTAATGTATGCTCCGACTCTTCCTTGTATCGGCCCGCATGACTCAAACATACATTTTATTTTTCATAAACTACACCTTGACAATATGATGTCCTGCCGCCTTGAGCAGCCGGTTCATCACAGCTTGTCCCAATCCTGCGTTGTCAAAAACTTCCGCATAAATATATGCGATATTTTCATCGTCAAATTCACGCAAAAAAGTATAAAGGCGCATTGCCGCCGTCTTGCAGTCATTTCTGCTGCCTGCGTTTTTAATACTGTCTGCATGGTATTGTGTCAGCCATTCCTCCGTGCACAGAACCCCCGTTCGTTCTCCTCTGCTTTTGTGTGCAGCCGTTTTCTCATTGATAAAGCCAACTACAGCCTGCGGCTCCCCTTCCACAATAACCAGCTCCCCCTTGGGTGCATAGTGACGATATTTCATACCTGGCGCTTTAGGCACCGCTGCAGAACTGCTGTCAAAGATAGTCTCATCCACTTTGATTTCCCCTACTATCCCGCACAACATTTCCTGGGTAATATAGCCTGGCCGCAATATCATCGGAACCTCACATGTCACATCCACAATGGTTGATTCAAGCCCAATCTCCACATCATCCGCCTCAAGAATCATGTCAATTCTTCCTATCATATCCTGTTTCACATATTTAGCAGAAGTAGGACTTGGCCTGCCGGAAATATTGGCGCTTGGCGCCGCTATATAGCCGCCGGATTTTTCTATGAACTGACTTGCCAGCACATTGCTTGGCATTCTGACAGCCACCGTTTCAAGCCCGCCTGTTGTCTGATAGGGTACCAATTGGGATTTCCTGAAAATCATGGTGAGTGGTCCTGGCCAAAATGCATCTGCAAGCAATTTGGCTTTTTGGGGAATCTCACACACAATTGATTCAAGATGCGCAATGTCAGCGATGTGCACAATCAACGGATTGTCACTCGGCCTTCCTTTTGCAGCATATATTTTTTTTGAAGATTCTGGATTCAGCGCATCACCGCCAAGTCCATACACGGTCTCTGTGGGAAATGCTACAAGACCTCCATTCTGAATTATGCTGCCTGCCTCTGATAATTTCTTATTGATATCTTCTGGGGCGTCCATCTTTCCTATGGTGACAATCTTTGTCTTCATCTCTACAGCTCCGTTCTTAGGTTTTTCACCATTCTGTATCTCATTGTTTAGTGTAACACAAACAGAGTCCTTAATAAACCCCCAAAAAACGCCAAAAAAGCATAAAAAATGTAACAATTCAGCCATGCCCATTCATTGACAAACGGAAAATCTATTAATAGAATGTATCTGCTTCCTGCAATTATACAACAAAGAACAATCCCGTTACAACAATTATTTAATTTTCAATGCAAATATATGTTTTATCTCAGAAGATCGGGTTCTCTACAAAATAATGAACAATTAAAAACACAAAGGACAGCGTTTTTCATATCTATTTGAGCCGCTAAAGCGGCATGGAGATTATTATGAAAAACAATATTAAAATATATGGTGTAAAACATACCTGTATAAAGTACTTGAGCCGTTACTTTTCACACCCGCGCCATGCACTTGCTGCATGGCGTCGGAGCAAGCGCCAAAATGCGTGCTTTTTAGCATTTTGTGTGCATCAGTTGTTGCAATTCACACTGAAATCGTTGTAAATGTATGTGAAATCTAGCATATGTGTGAATTGTAACCTTGAGCAACTATCAGGAACATTTAGACAAAAAGATTTATAGACAGAATCAAAAAACTTGTTTACAATATTAATTAACGGAAGTACTATCAATGGCAGTTGAGATTTATTGATGATGGAAAAATATTGCATTGTGAGAATTTGATTTCCAATAGATTCAAACAAGATTGATGGGAGGTCAATGCTCATTTTATTTGTAACCTCCTATAAATGAATGTTTTAGTAACAAATTATTAGGCAGTATTTGACACTACCGTTTTTGAAAAGGAGGATTAAAGTATGTCATATAATATTATTTTTTATTTTACAGACCAGCAGCGTTGGGATACCTGTGGCTGTTTTGGACAGCCCCTTGATATTACGCCCAGTCTGGACCGTCTGGCTAGAGAAGGGGTTAAGTTTGACAATGCGTTTACGCCCCAGCCTGTGTGCGGTCCCTGCAGGGCACTGTTTCAAACGGGCAAATATCCCACGGAGACAGGTTGCTTCCGCAACAATATTATGTTGCCTGATGGAGTCAGGACGTTGGCTGATTACATCGAGGAAGCCGGCTACGAAACTGCCTATATTGGGAAGTGGCATCTGGCTAGTGATGGAGAGGCGGATAAGCCTCCTGTTGTCGATCATACTGTCACAGCCATTCCGAAAGAGCTGCGAGGGGGATACACTGGTTATTGGCGCGCAGCTGACGTGCTGGAGTTTACATCCCATGGCTATGACGGTTATGTTTTCGATGAGAATGACCAACGTGTGGATTTCAAGGGCTATCGGGCAGACTGCATTAACGATATGGCTTTGGAGTTCTTGGACGGATATACCAAAGAGAAGCCTTTTTTTATGACCATATCCCAAATCGAACCGCATCACCAAAATGACCACAAACATTATGAAGGGCCAGAAGGCTCTAAAGAGAAATACAAAGATTTTGTCTTACCGGGGGATCTGGCGGCGCTTGGAGGCAATGCTGCGGAAGAATATCCGGATTATCTAGGGCAGTGCGCCAGACTAGACGAGAACTTGGGACGTCTGGTGGATAAACTAAAGGAACGAGGACTATATGAAAATACGGTAATTATCTTTGCTTCCGATCATGGATCTCATTTCAAGACACGGAATACTGACGGGCATTTAAACGGTGGGGACGATTACAAACGTTCCTGTCATGACGGCTGTCTCCATGTCCCCTTAGTCATCGCCGGCGGCCCTTATCAGGGAGGAACTGCTGTGAAGAAACTGGTGAGCACTGCAAGCCTGCCAAAGACCATCCTGGCCTTGGCTGGTGTAGATGTGGGAGACGCCATGATTGGAGAGAATCTTCTTGACGTGGTGGAAAACAGGAATCCAGACAGACCGGACGAGGTTTTTGCCCAGATTTCCGAAAGCCGCGTAGGACGGTGTATCCGTACAGCCGGATATACCTATTCGGTATATGCACCCGGCATGAATGGATTCCAGGTGCCAGCGGCGCAGGAGTATGCGGATGATTTTCTGTATGATCTGGAAAAAGATCCTTATCAGTTAAATAATGTGGTGTCCGAACCAACCTATGCAGATATCAAAGTGAAACTTCGTCAAAGGCTGCTGGACTGGATCTGGCAGGCTGAAGGCGTCCGGCCCTCCATTGTAGACTGAGCCAAAAGGCGGACCGAACGGTTCAGCCATGATAAGCTTTATAATTTTTTGTAACTCTGCATAATCTAATGAAGGAATTTCGTCATTCTGTTGGACAAATCAACCAATGCCAAATAAAAAAATAGAAGAAATACCCTGTGATTTCTGGTGAAAACGAACTGTTTTTTAGCAAAGTGACAAAAAAAACAATATTTATAAAGAAAAAAGCAATAATAACATTGCTTTTTTCTTTCAATTTTTTATATACTATGAAATATGAAGTTCGGAAAATCCGAACTGAATAGGAAAAATGCCCAAAGGGCAGTTGAAAGGAAAGGGAGGAATAAAAAATGAAAATGAAAAAAATTGTCAGTTTATTGATGGTTTCTGCTTTGAGCTTGTCTGTATTCACAGGTTGCGGAAGCGGAACAACAGACAGCACTGATAACGCACAGTCCAGTGGAAATCAGGCGGAAGCACCTACTCAGGCAGAAGAGCCTGCAAACACGGAAGCACCTACGCAGGCAGAAGAGCCTGCAAGCGATACACAAAGCAGCGGCGAAAAGCAGTATGATGGTGTAGAGCTAACGATGTGGTCTATGTGGACATCCAGCGAACCCCAGGCACTGGTGATTCAGGAAGCGGCTGATGCTTTTGAAGAGCAGACGGGTGTGAAGGTTAACATTGAATGGAAGGGGCGTGACATCAACCAGGTTCTGTCCGCTTCTCTGGAAGCTAATGACAAGTTTGATATCTTCGAAGATGACTATCAGCGTATCGCCAATATTTATGGGGATTATACATATGACCTGACCGATATGGCAGCAGCTGTGGACTATGACAGTTTTAGTTATCCTTGCTTGAATAATCAGGTAATTGCATGGAAAGGCAATCTGAACTCTATTGTAGAGCAGCCTCAGGTAGGTGGTGTCTTCTACGATAAGGACGCTTTTGAGAAAGCAGGCGTTACAGCAGAACCTAAGACATGGGTTGAGTTTTTGGATGTATGCCAGAAATTGAAAGATTCCGGCGTAGGACCGATTGCCCAGGACAGCGCATACTGCGATTTTGCTTTCTATCATCAGTTAGTACGTCATCTGGGTGAAGAAAAGATCGAGGAATTATCTACAAACGGCGGCTGGACCGGTTCTGATGCTGAAGTGGCTGCACAGGAGATTATTGATCTGGTAGATGCAGGATATTTTGTAGACGGCGCTCCAGATGAGTTCCCTAGCAGTGAGAACAAGATCGGTTTTGGCCTTGCGTCAATGATCGTATGTGCAAACTATGTTACCGCTGAGGTTAATAACAATACTGGCACGGAAGTAAACTGGGGATTGTTTAACTACCCTTCAGTAGAGAACGGTGCAGAGAATACCGCTGCTTATGCAGGAGCAAATTCCCTGGCAATCACCTCCTACAGCGAAAATCCCGAAGCAGCATTTGATTTTATCATGTTCCTGACCACTGGCGAATTTGACCAGAAGATGGCGGATGCTGCACAGCAGATTCCTGCTGATAACCGCAATACAGCTCCGGCTGCCCTGACAGGTACGATTGAAACCCTGTTGTCCGCTGAATCGCCGATGACATGGTGCAACGCTCTTAACTCGAACGCAGACAAGAAGACGAGCTTCAAGGCTCTCATCATTGAACTGTTTGAAGGAAAGTATGCTACTGGCGCAGAATTCTGCGAAGCTATGGATGCTCTGTATTAAGAAATAAATGGAAAGCAGGCGGAGCCTCATGCACTGCCTGCTTTTATTATACCCATTATTACATGTGATCGCTATGGAAGCGATAGAAAGGAGCGCAACATGAAAAAAAATAAGGCGATGATTTTCTGGTTTAGCCTGCCCTCACTGCTGTGCCTGCTTATCATGTTTGTCTATCCCGTGTGCCGTACAGTATTGATGAGTTTCTTCCAGGTGGAGAGTGTTACTGCCAGCCTGTCTGACTGGGGATTCTACGGCATCGGTAATTATACCAAGATATTTAGCAGCCAGAGCTTCCGCACCTCTATGAGCAATATGTTACTGATCTGGCTGATTGGGGGCCTGATTACTCTAGTGTTAGCTATGTTGATGGCAGTAATCATTACCAGTGGGATTCGGGGAAAGAAATTTTTCCGCGCCGCGATCTATATGCCCAATATCATCAGTGCAGTAGCGCTGGCAACTATGTGGATTCAGTACGTTTTCAATTTTGACTACGGTCTGCTGAACGAAATGGCCAAAATATTCGGGGGCGATAAAGTCAAATGGCTTGGGAGCGACATGAAATTTTGGTCGATGGTGATATCGTTTATCTTTGGTAGCGTCGGCTACTATATGCTTATTTATATCAGCGGCATTGAAGGGATTCCACAGGATTTTTTCGAAGCAGCTACCCTGGACGGCGCCAACAAACCCAAACAATTTTTACATATAACGCTTCCCCTTTTGAAGGGTGTTATTAAGACATCGATTACTTTTTGGAGCATCAATGCCACCACATTCTTCTTGTGGTCAAAGATGTTCTCGCCGATCGACACAGAAGAGTCCACGATCGTGCCAGTTGTCTATCTGTATGACACCGTGTTTGGCGGTAAGGGCGTCACTACCCGGGATGCCGGGGCGGGCGCGGCAGTAGGCGTAGTTCTTACCGTTATCATCATTATTGTATATGTCATTACTGAGAAGCTGTTGAAGAGCGGCGACTTGGAATACTAAGAAGGGAGGAACTACCATGAAAGATTTTAACTGGAAAAAGGAACTCAAGTTGCTGCCAGGTTATATTATCGTCGTTTTGTGGGTTGTCTTTACAGCAGTTATGTTGGGTTGGATTCTTGGAGCGAGTTTTTCTACATCCAAAGAAATTTTCACCGGCAATGTCTTTAAATTTGAGACTGGTTTTCACTGGGAAAATTACGCTACGGCCTGGAAGGTACAGAACGTGTCGATATTCTTCGGGAATTCCCTGCTCTACTCTGTTGTCTCCTGCTTTGGTGTGCTGGCGATTTCGGCTCCTGCAGCTTATGTACTTTCCCGCTGGCAATTTACCGGCGGTACGGCTCTGCGCATTGGCCTGGTAATTGCCATGAGTGTGCCGGTTATTATGGTTATTATGCCGATATATTCTCTCATTGTACAATGGGGAATCAAGGGAAGAGTTGTGTTAATCCTGCTGTATATTATGTTACGTGTACCCTATACAACGATTTATCTGATGGATTTCTTTGCCACGCTTTCCAGAAGCTATGAAGAAGCTGCTTATCTGGATGGCTGTAGCGCACCCAAAACATTTTTGAAGATTATGCTGCCTTTGGTCCAGCCGGCGATAGTGACCGTGACAATCTTCAATTTCATGTCGGTCTGGAACGAATTCTTTATGGCTTTGATCTTTACTTCCAGCGAAAGCATGACCCCTGTAGGCGTAGGCTTGCTGAACATCGTTAACTCTATGAAGTATACTGGCAATTACGGTGGAATGTTCGCGGCGGTTATTATTGTATTCCTGCCCACATTCCTGCTATACATCTTTATGTCGGAAAAAATTATCGCAGGTGTTACTGGTGGCGGTGTGAAAGGCTGATTAAATGGAGGATATTATGTGCAAGGAACAGAAAACTGGACGGGTTACCATTCCTACGGATGTGGATGTGGTACCTGAGACTTTAGAACTTATAACACGGTGGGGAGCCGATGCAATCCGAGACTGTGACGGTACGGATTATCCGGATGAATTAAAGCAGGTGGATGCCAAAGTTTACTCCACCTACTATACGACCCGCAAAGACAATGCCTGGGCGAAAGCGAATCCGGACGAGATCCAGCAGTGCTATATTATGACCGGATTTCATACTGCCCTGGACGGCCCTCTGTCTATACCGCTGATGAAAGGAATCAGCCCAGAACTGCTTAAGGCCAATGATCAGGATGATATCAGACGTTGGTGGGAAGTGATGGATCGCACGCTTGGGGAACCTGTTGCCCCCGATTCCTGGCATTATGAAAAAGAGACAGGATGTGTGGTTCTTGATGCGCCGCAGGCGTTCCACGACTACACGGTTAGCTTTTTGGCTTATCTAATCTGGGATCCGGTACATATGTACAATGCGGTTACAAATGACTGGAAAGATTTTGAGCGGCAGATTACGTTTGACGTGCGCCAGCCTAAGACCCGAAAGTTCACGATGGAGCGGCTGCGGAAATTTATTGAAGAACATCCCTATGTAAATGTAATCAGATATACGACGTTTTTCCATCAGTTCACGCTGGTCTTTGATGAACTGAAACGGGAGAAATATGTGGACTGGTATGGTTACTCTGCGTCTGTCTCTCCTTATATTCTGGAGCAGTTTGAGCGAGAGGTAGGCTATCCCTTCCGGCCGGAGTATATCATTGACCAGGGGTATTATAATAACCAGTACCGAATCCCCTCGAAGGAATATAAAGATTTTATGGCCTTCCAGTGCAGGGAAGTTGCAAAGTTGGTGAAGGAGATGGTGGAAATTACCCATGAGATGGGAAAGGAAGCCATGATGTTTCTGGGCGACCATTGGATCGGAACCGAACCGTATCTGGATGAATTTAAGACAATCGGCCTGGATGCAGTAGTGGGCTCGGTAGGAAATGGGTCTACCCTGCGGCTTATCTCGGATATTTCTGGCGTAAAATATACAGAGGGGCGTTTCCTTCCGTACTTTTTCCCAGATACATTCCATGAGGGAGGAGATCCTGTCAGAGAGGCAAAGGAAAACTGGGTGACCGCAAGACGTGCTATTTTGAGAAAGCCGATCGACCGGATTGGGTATGGCGGTTATCTGAAACTGGCCTGCCAGTTCCCAGAGTTTATCAACTACGTTGAAGATGTCTGCAATGAGTTCAGGGAATTGTATGAGAATATCAAAGGGACAACTCCCTATTGTGCCAAAACGGTGGCTGTCCTGAATAGCTGGGGAAAAGCCAGGTCTTGGGGTTGTCATATGGTGCACCATGCCTTGTATCAAAAGCAGAATTATTCCTATGCAGGAGTTATCGAGGCTTTGTCCGGCGCTCCTTACGATGTACGTTTTATCAGCTTTGATGATATTAAGGCCGAGCCGAACATTCTGGATGAAATAGACGTCCTGATCAACGTGGGCGACGGGGACACAGCTCACACCGGAGGAGCGATCTGGGAAGACCCTGAAATCTCCGCGGCAGTAAAAAAATTCGTCTGGAATGGCGGTGGTTTGATCGGTGTCGGCGAACCTTCTGGTCATCAGTACCAGGGACGTTATCTTCAGATGGCAGGCGTGCTGGGCGTGGAGAAAGAGACTGGCTTTACGCTTGGCTATGACAAGTATAACTGGGAAGAACATTCGGATCACTTTATTATGGGAGACTGTGCTGGCGCGGTGAACTTCGGTGAGGGAATGAAAGGAATTTATGCCCTAGAAGGTGCCCAGGTGCTGGTACAGAAAGAAAAAGAAGTGCAGTTGGCGGTGAACGAATATGGAGACGGGCGCGCAGTTTATTTTTCGGGACTCCCCTACTCCTTTGAGAACAGCCGTCTGCTCCACAGGGCTGTGCTTTGGTCCGCCCATAGCGAGGAGGAACTGAACAGGTGGATGTCATCAAATTATAATGTAGATGTCCATGCTTATGTGAAGAACGGCAGATTCTGCGTCGTCAATAACACTTATGTGCCACAATCTACGACCGTCTATCGGGGCGATGGAACCAGTTTTGATCTGGATCTGGAATCAAACGAAATCCGGTGGTATGAAATTTAAAGACGCGGATAAAATCGACAGCTATTACTGGAGAATATTTCTTCGGTGATAGCTGTTGGTTTTAGCTGTCGGTCTGACAGCAGAAAATGGGAACCGCTGTAGAAGAAACTGACAGGACGGAAATTCCGCACAAATACAATTTTAAGGTATTTTGTAGTCTGTCCTTATGATGAACTGTGGCAGAACCTGTGAAGGGGGAACAAACGATGCCAAATATCAATGTGTTAATAAAACCGGCTTCGGGAATGTGTAATTTACAGTGTAACTATTGTTTTTACCATAATGAAACGAAGAAGCGGGAAATAGAATCTTATGGCTTTATGTCGGAAGAAACGCTTGAAAAAGTGATTCAAAAAGCGTTGGATTATTCAAATAACATGTGTTCTTTTACTTATCAGGGCGGGGAACCTCTTTTGCGCGGGCTTGACTTTTTTCAGAAATCAGTTGAGCTGCAAAAAAAGTATAATGTAAAGGGTGTGAATATCTTAAATGCTATTCAGACCAATGGAACCTGTCTGGATGAAAAATGGGCGAAGTTTTTGAAAAAAAATAATTTTCTGGTCGGAATTTCACTTGATGGTATTGCGTTTACCCATGACTGTTTCCGGGTTGACGCCAAAGGAGAAGGAAGCTTCGGGCAGGTAATGGATGGAATTGAGTTGCTGAAAAAGTATGATGTGGATTTTAATATTCTGACGGTTGTCCATGCAATGACGGCAAAAAAAATTACACAGATTTACGACTTTTATAAACGAAACAGCCTTACCTGGCTCCAGTTTATTCCCTGCCTGAATCCAATCGGAATGGAAAAGGAGCATTTCCCGTATACACTTACCCCCAAAGCTTATGGGCATTTTCTGAAAACACTTTTTGACCTATGGTATAACGATTTTAAAGATGGAATTACCATACACATACAGCAATTTGAAGCGTATATAAAGATGCTCCTTCTTATGCCTGCGGACGTATGCGGCATGAATGGTGTATGCTCCTGTCAACATGCTGTGGAAGCAGATGGCGAAGTCTACCCCTGTGATTTTTATGTACTAGATGACTATAAACTTGGTAACTTGAATGAAGTTTCTTTTGTGGAAATCAATGAAAAAAGAAAAGAAATCTGTTTTATCGAGGAGTCTGCAAAAATGCATGAAGACTGCAGGCACTGTAAATATGCACCTATTTGCAGGGGCGGATGCCGAAGGCACAGAACGCCAAAAAATTATTTTTGTACATCTTATTATGAATTTTTTGATTATACAATTCACAGACTTGAGGAGATGGCCGCCTTATTTAGCTATGGGGATAAATAAGGCGGCTTCGCCGTGTCTGGAATGATTTATGCTTGGAGGATGGCAGTCACCGCTCTACAAAGATGTGATACTGCCGCCTCTACAGCATCAGGATTATTGTTATTGATTAATATACTGCATGATTCCTAAATAAATTGCCCATGCAACCTTCTCCTGATAATCATTTTGTATGAGCAGATCTGCTTCTGTAGGATTGCTCATAAAGGCGCACTCCACAATCATAATCGGAACGCTAGTCTTTTTCAGCAAATAATAACTACTATTATCTTTTGCTGCACGTTCCTTTTCTGGCTTCAATGATTTGACAAGCTGTGTCTGCATCATTTCTGCCGCTTCTTTGCTCTTTACAGAATCTCTGTAATAAAACACCTGAACACCGCTGACCGACGCATCTGGATAGCTGTTTTGATGAATGCTCACTGCGAGCACAGGGTTTGCCTCCTCAATGATTGTGAGACGGTTTTTCATATCACGAACTTTTTTGTTGGATTCATTTTCTTCATATAAACCATTGTCATCCCTTCTAGTCATCACAACATTGATGCCGCTTTCTTTGAGGTTTCTCTCAAGCTTCAGCGCGATTGCTAGGTTGATATCCTTTTCCAGCGCCTTGTTTACGCCCACCTTACCAGGGTCAATTCCCCCATGTCCCGCATCAATAACTATCGTTATTCCATCATCTTTCCCACGAAATCCTCTTCGCGCATGTTCCTCTAATGTACTTACAAACTGTGCTGATTCTTTTGCTGCTACGATCATTGCCAGAACCAGCAGAACAGTCAAAATTTTTGTTGCGTTTCTGCTGCGACTTGCCTTCATTTTTCATACCTGTACCAACTGCTTATTTGGTCTATTATATGAAAAAAAGCAGCGTTTCATCACCCTAACCAATACAATGATACCAGGGTCAAAAGGTCAAGAAATCCGATGCAAGCTTGCTTGCAAGAGGATTTTTGAACTTGGGACCCGCAAAAACACCGAAAAGTAGCCATTTTTCACAGAAAAATGAGCGAATTTGAGGTGTTTTAGGATTGCGGGAGCATGAAGTGCAGAGCAATCCGTGGTATCATAGGGGGCAAAATACCTTTTGACCCCAACATCATACAATGTACCTATGAAAAGAAGATGTTTCCAGGCACTCAGAATTGTGATAAAATAAAAGCGAAAAAAAGATCCTTTGAAAAACGAAAGAATTGTTAATGATAATTTGACCTAGACTGCTTGTTTATATTTTAGGAAACGGCAATATTGACGGCTTTGCACCTGATTGTCCAAGGATACATCAAATTGAAAGGAGAATATTTGTGGCAATATCTTTATGGAGAGCGCATGACCTTGCGCAGTATGAAGGAACAAAAACACAGGAAGATGGCATTGAAAATGCTATTTTATGTGAGAAATATAGTGAAGCTGAACTTCCTTTTTCATGGAGTGACGCTATTTTCTGGCTGAAAAAATCATTGGAAATTCGAGAAAATCTGTACGGAAAAAATAGTATAGAGAACATTTCTCAATATGAACGAATGGCATATATTTATGCGGATAAGCCTTCGCACAATAACGCACTGAAATATTATCGGAAAGCACTTCGGATTCGAGAAAAGGCTGTAGGCAAATCCGATTTGTCTTTAGTAGAAGATTATGTTTGCATCGCTGAAATTTATCGGCATCCAGACATCAACAATTACGAAGAATGTGCAAAAAATCTTTTCCATGCAAAACAAATTGAGGAAGAAAATCGTCCAGCAGATAATCCAGTTTCTTTCTATGTGTATCAGGGCTTGGCAGATTACTATCGTGATCGGCACCAGGCTAATGACAAAGAAGGACAAAATTCTACGAAAAATCTATTAGAGGATGGTCTTTTACAAAAGGAAGCTCTTCAAAATATGGTAACTTCTGCAATAAAAGAATATGGTCCAGAAAGTTGTGAATCGGTTGCGTGTCAGGAAAAATATATTCACGATATAGAACTTCCAACGCAAGAACGTTTAGAAATCGCAGGGAAAATTCTGAAAATATACGATACTCATATTGATAAATTTGAAAGACACCAAAAAAGCTGCTGTCCACTAAGCAATTTTATCAATAATACAACTCGTCGAATCGCTGCCGATATTTGGTTTTCATGGTCAGCGGACTATTGGTTCCCCTGGAACACTTATCCAAAACAAGCTTGGGATAGAAGCAATATTGGCTGGGGAATCAAATGGATAAAAGAAAATGTTTCTGAACAAATCGCCGAAAAACTAATTAGCAGATTCCATGCAAACGACCAAAAAATGATTCGTGATATTATCAGTCAACCACAAATAAAAGAACCTGTGATATGACTGATAAGATTTTGTATCGCAAAACCATCTGAGGCTGTCAAGCCCCTATGATATGTGTCGGAAAACCCTACTAATGTTTCATAATATTTTTTGCCAGACAGCTTAATAAAAACACAACAATATCTGCAGCGACAATGGTTGATCCGACAGGAGTCGAAAAAAGTATTGATACTACAATTCCAATCAGAGCACAAAATACTGAAACAACCGCGGCATATATCACCACGCCTCTGAAATTTTGTATCACTCGCATCGCCGAAAGCGCCGGAAAAATGACAAGTGCCGAAATCAAAAGAGAGCCTACCAAATTCATCGCCAGCACGATTATCACTGCTGTAATCACTGCGATTAAATTATTGTAAAAATTAGCCTTAATACCTGTTGCTCTGGCAAAATTCTCATCAAATGTGACTGCAAAAATCCGATTATACAAAAAGATAAATACAACCACTACAGTAACAGATAATATCACACACAGCCAAACCTCCGCTTTTGTCAGCGTCAGTATAGACGTCGATCCAAATAACGTGCTGCACACATCCCCTGAGATATTTGCTGATGTGGAAAATAAATTCATCACAAGATAACCAATCGCAAGAGACCCTACAGAGAGCATGGCGATTGCCGCATCCCCATGAATTCTTGGATTCTGCCCTGTTCTTAAAATCAATATTGCCGCAACTACTGTCACAGGCATCACAACGATAGCACTATTTCCGATATCAAAAATCGTCGCAACAGCTAACGCGCCAAATGCCACATGCGATAATCCATCACCAATATAAGAAAAGCGTTTAAGCACAAGCGTCACACCAAGAAGTGCGGAACAAAGTGCAATCAATGTTCCAACAATCAACGCATATCTTACAAAAGGATAGGATAAATAAAACTGCAATGTTTGTATCATATTCAGAACCTCCACTACTGCCGCATACTTGTACAACAAAGCTTAGACAAATTTTTCGTTGTAACCGCCAAGCTCTTTCCAAAAATCACTCTTTACATACTCCTTTGTTGAACCGATAAAGGACTTTTCTTTTTCAATATGAAGAATATGACTTGCATATGCTATCGCCGCCTTTATATCGTGCGAAACCATAATAATTGTAAGCCCTTCCTCATTCAGATCTTTTATCATCTGATAAAATTCCGCTGTCACTTTGGGATCGAGTCCTGTCACAGGCTCGTCAAGCACCAATAGCCTAGAAGAAGCACAAAGCGCCCTTGCCAAAAGAACCCGCTGCTGCTGCCCGCCTGAAAGATTTCGATAACATTCCTTTTTTAGATCCCATATATCCATGCGTATCATATTTTTTTTCGCCAAAAGCTTTTGTTCCTTATGAAAAAAAGGACGTCTCCCGCACTGAGAAAGTGTGCCTGACAACACAATCTCCCACACAGATGCAGGAAAGTCCTTCTGCACAAATGTTTGCTGCGGAAGATATCCTATCTCATGCGCTTTAAGCCCGCCGCTATATTGAATACTTCCTCCCATGATCGGTGTTAGTCCCAACAAGGATTTCATCAGTGTGCTTTTTCCCGCGCCATTCTCTCCTACAATACACAAATAATCTCCACATTTTACCTCAAAACTAATATTTTCTGCTACACGGATTCCATCATAGCCCAATATAAGATTTTCGCATCTGATATATGGCATTCCTTATTCCTCCTTCTTAAATCGCTGCGCCGAAACGACTTTACTATCCAGTATTTTTCAATAACACTCGATATTTTTTAGTTAGCCTTTTCTAATCTGTTATTTTACTGTTCAGGGCCAGCTCCAATGCCTTTAGATTTTCTTCCATTGCTGACAGATAACTCAGCCCCGATTGCATATCTTTTCTGGAAACCGCCTGCAGGGAATTTAATATCAAAATCTGCTGATTTCTATCTTTTGTATTTTCTATAATGACTTGCGCAAGTCTCTCATCTGATCCATCTATCACCAACGCAGCGCCAAGCCCCAATTCATCCATCTTGTTTACCAAAAATGCCACGGTTTCAAAACTTGCCTCCGTCTCTGCGCTGCATCCATCAAATGCTGCATAATAGTTCAGATCATAGTCCTCCATCAGATATCTAAATGGAAAACGATCTGCAAAAAGCAAAGTGTCTGTCTGCCCACACTGTACAGCCTCTCTATAGCGCTCGTCCAAGGCTTTTAACTGCATAGCATACGCATCAAAATTATTTTGATACAATACTGTATTTTCGTCGTCCAAAGCTGCTAGTTCATTGGCAATCACTGCCACAATATGCTCTGTGTTTCTCAGAGAAAGCCACACATGTTCGTCAAAAGCATGTTCATGCGCTTCATGTGCTTCTCCCGGATGCGTATGTTCCTTAAGTCCCTCTAAATGCTCTTCTTCCACAAGGTCCGTCTGAATCGCTTCCATCATATTAATAACCCGCATATTGGGATTTACCGCCTCTTTGAGCGCATCATCTACCCATGTGTCAGACTCGCCGCCCACATAGATAAACAAATCACAGTCAGAAACCTTTGCAATATCCAGTGCCGAGGGCTGAAAATTATGCAGGTCACCGCCCTTGTCCATCAAAAGCGTGAGTGAAATGTTCTCTTCATTTCCCTTAATTAAATTTAAAACCCAGTCGTACTGTGGGAAAATTGTACAGACAATGCGGATTCTGTTATCATCGTTCTGCATTTCTAGCCTCTCCATCTGTCCGCATCCGCTCATTATAAGTACAACAATTGCCAAAAGGCTTAAATAAACTTGTACCCTTCTTGACATATTTTTCATTTTTATGCATCAAACCCTCTTTAAGATTGTTCAAACGATCGTCAACGCCCATTATAGCATACCTATTGCCTTTACACCAGATCTTTTCTTTTGTGTACCAAATCTGTTATCATTCACCCCTCAATAGCTTATATACCGATAAAAAAAGCTGCGCTTTTTGTCTAAATGATTTATTCTGTCGCATTTTCCTATAAAGTAAAAAATTGAGCGCCAGCGCGCTCAATCTGCAAAAAACTTCGTTTTTTGTTTCAATGGTTACTGTATTCGCAATTTCCTATAAAGTAAAAACTGGCGTGGATATAAATTTCCTGCATGAACAGTAACCCGTGCGTTAAAAGACGGAATTGTTACAGAGGAACCAATATTTATTTTCTTTCATATTTTAATAGTGAATGCCGCTTTCCATGAAAAGGAGCACTTTGTATTATGGCTATTGGATATTTAACAATACAGGTACGGACGGCGCATGATGCCCTCCCCTTAAGTGATGTACATATCAGAATTTCAGATGATATGGAAAACATAATCTATGAACTGACAACCGATGCAACTGGCGAAACACAAACCGTTCCGCTTGAAACGATGGATAAACGTTTTTCACAAAATCAATACTTTTCAAGCACTCCGTATATCAATTATTCTGTGCTTGCACAAAAATCCGGATTCAACAGTATTATTATCTCAGAAATACCAATTTTTGACGGTCAGACGGCTGTTCTTCCTATCGTTCTTGTACCAATCGCAGAACGGCAGCAACGACCTGCACTGACAAAAATTTCTATTGGAAAACCTGCTGTGGCAATGTCCAATGCCCGCAATCAGCAAGGCAGTGACGCCTCCCCCTACGTGCTGCGGCAGGTTGTCATTCCCAATCCAATCACAGTGCATCTAGGCCGCCCTGACGCCTCTGCTTCTAATATACAAGTATCTTTTTCTGACTACGTTAAAAATGTTGCCAGCAGTGAGATTTATCCCACATGGCCGGATGCGGCTTTGCGCGCAAACATTTATGCCATTATCACTTTTGCACTGAATCGGATATACACAGAGTGGTACCGAAGCCGCGGCTACAATTTTGACATTACAAACAGTACCGCTTATGACCAATACTTTGTATATGGCCGCCCCATTTATGATTCAATTAATAAAATTGTAAATGAAATATTTAATGAATATGTTCGAAGACAAGGACAGAATGCGCCGTATTTTACATCATTCTGCAATGGTACGACTGCAACATGTGATGGACTGTCGCAATGGGGAACGGTCACTCTTGCAAACCAAAACCTTACGCCGCTGCAAATTCTGCGTTCCTATTACCCCAAGGATATTGAAATTGTAGAAACCGATATCATTACAGGTGTTATTTCTTCTTATCCTGGCACTGCGCTTCGCGTTGGCAGTACAGGGCTTGATGTGCAGACAATCCAGACCTATCTGGGAAGAATCCGCAAAAATTATCCTGCTATTCCGGTTATTACTGACAAGGCGGGAACTTTCGGAAACAGTACCAAAGCAGCCGTAACAAAATTCCAGCAGATTTTTAATCTGACGCCAGATGGTATTGTCGGAAAATCCACATGGTACAAAATTTCAAGTCTATATACTGCTGTCACAAGACTAGCCGAACTAGACAGCGAAGGCAATACCCTTGGAATTGGTACGGTTCCTCCCTCCACCGTACTTCGGCAAGGCTCCAGAGGACCAGATGTGATCACACTGCAATACCTTTTAGATGTTATTTCCGAATACTATCCAGGCATACCTGATATCGCGCAGGACGGAATCTTTGGCAGCCAGACACGGCAGGCCGTGATTGCCTTCCAGCAGGAACAGCAGCTTTCTCCAGATGGTATCGTTGGCCCCCTCACCTGGAATGCATTGTACGAAGTTTATCATGGAATCAAAGAAAATATCCCTTCCCCTGGGATAGAGTACACCGTGCGCGCTGGAGACACGCTCTGGCTGCTTGCCAAACGGTTCGGTACTACTGTGGACGCCATCAAAAAGCTAAATGGGCTAACCAGCGACCTTATCAATATCGGTCAAATTCTGCGTATCCCAACATAACCTTTTTTGCAGCTTTACTATCCCACAATATTCTGAAGCCAGACACCCTTTTTCACCAGGATAAATCCAATAATGCATTTTATCATATCGCCAAGCTGCACCAAAACATATACTGCAATCACAGGAAGCGCCGTAAATCGGCTTAAAATAAATGCTATAACAACGCTGACACACCAGATAAACACGCTGTCAAACAAAAATGTGATGATTGTCTTGCCGCCAGAACGCAGCGTGAAATAAGTTGCATGTAAAAAAGCGTTTTGCGGCATAAAAACAGCCGTAGCCATAATAAAATATTTTCCAAGAAGTCTGGCTTCATCATTAATTTTGTAAAGCCTTGGGAACAGCGGCGCCATAAGAAACATTACTGCTGCCACGCAGGTGCAGCACATCACAGAAAAGGCAATCAGCTTGTTGTCTGTATCCCTTGCCTCCTTCATTTTGCCTGCGCCTAGAAGCTGCCCTACAATAATTGCAACAGAATCTCCTAGCGCAATAAAAACAATATTAAAAACATTGTTTATCGTATTTGATACATTCAGCCCCGCAACGACATTCAAGCCGCGCACAGAATAGCATTGCGTCAGCATTGCCATTCCTGCGGCCCAAAGAGTCTCATTAAACAAGAGCGGACTTCCCTTCTTGATAATTTTTAATACAAGGTCCTTGGGGACTTTCAACGTCCGGTAAAGTCCTGCAACAAAGGAATACTCCTTGGTTTTTCTGTGGACGCCAATCACTGTAATCAGCATTTCCACATAACGAGAAAGAACTGTTGCAATTGCTGCTCCCTGTACCCCAAGTGCCGGAGCGCCAAACTTTCCATAAATCAGGATATAGTTGAACAATAAATTCACACAAACCGCAACAATTCCCGCTTTCATAGGCAAAATTGTCTGACCGCATTCCCGCAGCGTACTCGAATAAATTTGCACCATTGCAAACGCTGGCAGTCCAAGCAACATAATTTTCAAATACTGTTCTCCATAAAAGAGCGTCGCCGCAATGCTTTCGGGTGTCCCTTCTCCTTTTAAATAGGAACTGATTAATGCCGTACCAGCTCCCAAAAAAAGAACAGCAGTCAAAGTTGTAATCATTGTTACCATCCAGAGTTTAAAACGCATTGTCTGGCGCACACCCTCATGATTTCCCTGTCCAAAATATTGCGCTGTAAAAATTCCCGCACCCGATACACCGCCAAAAATACACAAATTATATACAAAAATCAATTGATTTACAATCGCCACGCCTGACATCTGTTCTGTGCCGACCTGACCAATCATAATATTATCAAGCAAGCTGACGAAATTCGTTATTCCGTTTTGTATCATAATCGGCACTGCAATCATCAGCACCATCTTGTAAAAATCACTGTTCCCGATAAATTTCGATAGTTTTCTCATAACTCCTCCTGCTAACATATTTTGCATATTTAGAGATTCTATCACAAAGCGCGAAAATTGTCACTTGTTTTTGCTCCTCAAATTTATTTTTCGGTAACAGGAAGCCGAAGGCTGAACTGTTACAGTTACTTTTCACACCCGCGCCATGCACTTGCTGCATGGCGTCGGAGCAAGCGCCAAAATGCGTGCTTTTTAGCATTTTGTGTGCATCAATTGTTGCAATTCACACCGAAATCGTTGTAAGTATATGTGAAATCTGGCGTAAGTGTGAATTGTAACCTGTTACACAGTTCATTTAGGCTATTTCCCAGATTAAACGCATGAATGAAAAAGACATACATTTTTTGTGTTTTTTTGTTATA
>CAJUKA010000011.1:59595-87210 GCA_910586585.1 uncultured Lachnospiraceae bacterium | reverse complement strand
AGGAATTTGGAATCCTGTTCCGTAATATTTTTGTAACTTTATAAGTTTATCCTGAGCAAACACCAAAGGCGAGGGCAAGGAGGGCGACCCGTTCTGGACGAAATACATCATGGCGACAATGAAATTGAATGTGTCGTCCGTGTCGGAGATAATGACAAAGAGGGCGGTTTTCCTGTCCCCCAACGTGTCAAGCTCCAAATCGTCCGTTTCCATAAGCTCCCGCAGCTCCTTAATGTCAAAGGGAGAAAGCCTTGCGCCGCAGCTAATTAAAATCGACTTCGCCGTTTTGCCAGAGACGTTTTGTAAAGGACTTTTTAATCATATTCACAAAAAATTTACATCTTAAGACAAAAATAGAGCCGAAAATCTATTTTCAAGATTCCCGGCTCGACATTTTAAGTATTACATTTTTATCTAATTTAATCAACGATTCACGAATAGAACTCTCATTAAAATATTCAAATTATTATATATCTCTAAGGTCAGCTATGTGAATAGGTTATATATTGAACCTCTTGTTTTGATAAATATTCTAACACAGCTTGTATATCGCTATCATTTGTATATTTTTCACCTAATGTAAGAGTCTCTCTAACTTCTCCAGGTTGACTATCTAATAAGTTTTTATAATCATTTAACAGAGTATTATATGACATTTTTATTATCCCTTTCCTTATTAATCAACAATCCTTTTATTTGTCTGTGCTTCTAATTGTTGCCTTAATCCTAACACATCGCTTTCAGCGCCACAAGAAGGACACTTAAATTTATTATTACTAGGAAGTGGAATCGCACCATCAACTATTGGGAAATGCTCTTCAAAATTTATTTGCATTTTATAATGTGACTTACATTTACCACACTCATAATCAGCAATTAACGGATTAGGTAGATTTTGCAAAATATTATTATTTACAGGTGGCGTTTGGTTTATGCTTCTATAAATTTGAGACTGTGTGGTTTCATAAATTTTATATATATTTGTTTCAAAACTCATTTGCAATAGAGTATAATATCTCGTTATAGCGTCATTTAATTCCGTATTTTGTGAATAGTCTGTAATCGCCAGCTTCATTTCTTGTAAATCTTGCATTTTAATAGATCTACCATATGTTAGCCATTTACCATGATTACACAACATTTTTGCTATTTCTTCAGCTCTTTTTACCTTATCTTCTTGTGTTACAGGTGTTTGAGATGTTTCATGTATATTCCAATCCTTAAATTTATATTCCTTAAGCCAATTTGTCACCAAAGTTTTAGAAAATTGCTGTGCATTTTCACAATGCTGTATTTCTCCAGGAGACAAATTTTGTAGCATTGGTATGTATGCTAATTCAAGTGCTTTTTTATTGGACGCATCTTTCCTTATTTTATTCAACCCCTCTAAAAAAGCATCTGCTGAGAAGTGCTTTCCATTACTGACAATTTGAGCATCAATAGGGCCTAATGCCGATAAATCACCCATTAAGATTTCATCTGCTGCCATTGCAAAAATTGTTCCTGCACTCTTTGCAGTTCCTGGAACAATAATTCCTACATTTTTATGCTTCTTTCTAACTAATCTAACCAAATCTTCTACAACCTCAGCTAAACCACCTGGGGTTTCTAAAATAATATCAATATCCTCACTGTTCAAATTTGATAATTGGTCTGAAAACGGCAAAACATCAGAATAATCTATGCTATTTGGTGCGCTTGCATTAATATTACTAGCATAAACAATAATATCACGTCGTCTTATATTTGAAATTCTCTGTAACTGTTTTTTTCGTTCATTTGATAATTCATCAAAAGAAAATTGTTTACCTAAATAATCAGAATATACTCCCATGGTTCTCCTCCGTATTATAGTATGTTCTTCGGATTGTATTGTACCAAAAACTTTGAATATCATTGATAATATATACTACTTTATCAACAATTCGACACTGTTTTTGGCAAATTTTATTTGGAAATCATATCCATTTTCAATTTTTTTACCTCATCAATAGAAAGGCCAACAAATTCCGCAATCTTTTCAAGCGTTATTGTTCCATCTTCCAGCATTTTCTTTGCAACATTTATCATTCCTTCTTTCAATGTCTGATTCCTCATATCTTCCATAGCCCGGCACATAATTTCGATTCCCTCCTTGCTCTCCTTGAAAAATCTCACCCTGTCTGCCAGTATCCCATAGTACATATCCGCTGCGTCTGTACAGGAGAAGTCATGCATTAACTTCCCGATTGGCGTATCGCTGCGGTAAGCGCCATTTACATACAGTATGTGCGAACCGTCCTCAAATCTTTCCCCGGTTCCTAAAAAGCACCGCTCAATCGGATAGAGCGGCAGCCCTTTTCCCATTACGTCATTCTCTGTAATAAAGATTACCCACGTTTCCGGCAGCTTGTCGAAGTCCTCGCCTTTCTTCAAAAGGTTTGCGTCCATCATGCTGCTGTTGTACCTGGCTCTTTTTCTCCCGGCTCCTTTGTCGGAGCGCTGTACTTCCACATTCAGTTTTGCCCCTGTGCTGTCCGTAGCCAGGATATCCAGCCTCACCGAACGGTTCAGCAGGTTCTCCACAAATACCTGGGTGCGGACGTCCAGTACTTTTAAATCCGGCTTTTCCAGTACAATCTGCAATACCAGTTCTATGCTTGCCGTATCTCCCTCAAAACACTTTGTGAGGAAATCATCATCAAGCAGGCGAAAGCCTCTTAACCTCTGTAAATCTTCCTGATGTTTCTGGTCTATCTGTTCCGTCACTGTCAATCTTCCCACCTGCTTTCCCTTCTGTTTTCGTATCTCCATACTACCATAAACCTCCTGATTTTACAAGCCGGGAGCAGACGCATAGCGTCGCGCATTTCTGAATCCCGGCCTGTTTCCGTTATCGCTTTTTCACGTCTGCTGTATCTCATTTTTCAGCATACGCTTGATTTTGTCACTCATGGTTTCCTTGCTGGTCTTGCTGAAATGAACCCTCACAATGTAGGTCGTCCGGCCAATCTTCTTCACCAGTGCAGGAGCGTCCTTAGCCGGTGCTGTGGTGGTAGTGTCCTCTGTGATTTTCTTGTTACTCATAAATGCTCCTTTTCATACAATCAGGTTTTGTTATCCCTACTCACAATCTCCTTCGCCGCCGCTTTGGTCGCCATGGCTCCTTCCTCCCGGAAATTCTTTCCAGAAAAGAGAACCGGCGCACACCGTTCCAGTATGCGGTCATAAATCCTTGCGTGGGCAAGGTCTGGCGGGTTCTTGATTTCTTCCAGTTTCAGGTTTGTCGTGACAATCAGCGGCTTCTTGCTCCGATACCGGCTGTCAATGACGGTAAACATCTGCTCCATGGCATACTCGGTATTCCTTTCCACCCCTAAATCGTCAATGACAAGCAAGCTGTAATCGTCCAGACTGGCAATAAAGGCCGCCCTGTCCTCGGCAAACACGCCGGTCAGCCGGTTTAGGATAGACGGGAAATTTGTCATCAGTACTGGCACGTCACGGTCAAGCAGGGCATTGGCGATACAGCCTGCAAAAAAGGATTTCCCGGTTCCCACGTCACCAAAGAGCAGAAGGCCGGTATTGTCCCGGTATGCCTCCTTCCAATGCTCCACATAGGCGTGTGCCTTCTCCATGACGGGATTCTGGCCGTTATCATTGGCGAAAGTGTAATCATAAAGGTATCTGTCCTGAAGCCCCTGTGCCTTCCGGCGTTTGACACGGCATGAAACGCTACGCCAGTGTCGGCGGCTGATGACAGCAAAACGACAAGGAAAGGAGCAAAAGAGTGAGAACGTTTGGACGATATTTAAAATTAATTGGTGTTTTTGCAAAATATTCGTTGATGTCTTCTTTGGAGTATCGCATTAATTTTGTGACAGGAATGACCGTGGAGATGGGCTGGATGATAATTAAACTGTTTTATGTTGCAATTATTTATAAGGCAGGGACAAATATTGGCATTCTTACACCACACCATATTTTATTGTTTATAGGAACATATGTATTGATGACGGGGATTTTTATGCTGTATTTCGGCAATTTTTGTTCGATTCCTATCATGGTCCAACAAGGAGAATTAGGCCTTTATCTTGTAAAGCCGATCTCTTTACAGTTTCTTGTAACAATGCGGCGGCTGGACTTTGCCTTATTGCTGCCAAATTTGATAGTCGGAATGATTATGATTATAACAGGCTGGTACCTTGCGGGACTGCCTGTGGGAGTGATTCCCATTCTCGGATTTGTTTTTTATCTGGTGTGTGGATGCCTTTTGACATATAGCCTGTTTCTGCTGCCCAATCTTTTGAGTTTTTGGATTGTTTCTGTGGGCGGAATTACGGATATTAGCAGCGCCCTCTGGGACTTTAACAATATGCCTTCGCGAATTTACGGGAAATGGATGCGCCGTATAGGAACGTATATCCTTCCGATTTTTGTGATAACAAATTTTCCAGGATTGTTTTTGATGGGGGAATTATCTATTCCCGATTGTATATGGGGCGCGGCAGCTCCGATTCTGTTTTTTACGGCTTCGCATGTTTTATGGAAGACAGCGTTGCGAAAATACAGCAGTGCAAGCAGTTAAAGTGTACATTTCAGGGCAAAAAAGCTGGGAATCTGTTTTAGATTCCCAGCCTACAGTTTTGTTTTATGCTGTACGTTCTGCTTTCAATTTTTTCACTTCATCAAGAGGAAGTCCGGCATATTCTGCAATTTTTTCAAGTGTCAATATTCCATCTGCCAACATTCTTTTTGCAGTATTTATTGCGCCTTCTTTTATGCCTTCTTTTAGACCCTCTTGCAAAGATTCTTTTCTCATATCCTTTAAAATGTCCTCCTTACTTTCCTTGAAAAAGCGAACTCTGTCTGCCAGAGTCCCATAATACATATCTGCTGCGTTGGTACATGAAAAATCATGCATGAGTTTTCCGATGGGTGTATCTCCACGATAAGCGCCGTTTACATACAGGATATGTGAACCGTCCTCAAATCTTTCTCCAGTTCCTAAAAAGCAGCGCTCAACCGGATAAAAAGACCAACCCATTTGTTGACGAGCATCTAAAAATGATACAATATGAAGACGGGAAATAAAGAAGCAAATAAATATTACAAATAGTTTGTGACAAAAGGAGAGGCTGGTGCGTCTTATCTATGAGATCTCAAAATTGAAAAATAACACGGAAGCTAAAAACGCAGAAAGGAGATGCATTCATGTATGATGTGATGGAATTGTTCCGTCTTTATAAGGATGATGTCTACAGGCTGGCGGTCAGTTACACCCATTCAATTCAGGATGCGGAAGATGTCTGTCAGACGGTCTTTCTGAAACTGATGGAGCAAAGCAGCCTAACGCCTGGCAAGGAGAAGGCATGGCTGATGCAGGTGACAGCCAACCAGTGCCGGAGCCTCCTGCGCTCGGTTTGGAGAAAAAGGACAGGGCCGTTTGAAGAAGCACATAGGGAAGAGATCGTGTTTGATCAGCCTGAACAGAGTGATGTCTGGGAATGTATCGGCAGATTGAAACCCAAATATCGTATCGTCGTCTATCTTTTCTATTATGAAGGATATACGGTTAGAGAAATCGGGGAGATACTACATATTTCTGACAGTGCTGTTACAACGCGAATGTCGCGGGCAAGAAGGATATTGGAAGAAGCGTTAAAGGAGGAGGTCTGATTAATGGAAAATAGAGTGAAAGAAGTATATGGACAGATCAGAATGCCAGAGCAGTGCAGCCGGCGTATTGAAGAGGCAATGCGAAATAAGCAGGCGGGCACATTAAAAACCCCGACAGGATACAGACGGATTTCGGGGCCGGCGGTCGCGTTAGCAACGGTCCTGCTGCTGGTGCTGGCTAATGGAACCGCATATGCATATACCGGAGAGGGGATTATCAGCAGGATTATGTCTTTTGCCAACAATGCCATATTTACGGAATCAGTGGATGAAAAGGGGAATATGGTTTCCAGTGCTGTGCTTGACACGGAAAATGTGACGGCGCCGGCAGTATATAAGGATGGCTGCCTCTGGTTTACGGCGAACGGAGAAAATATTGACATTACGGATCAGATTTCCGACAGTCAGGCGTATATTTATGATTACAGGGACAGCCAGGGGATCAAGCATTATCTGATCCTGGGCGGCGATCCGGAAACGTTTAGCTATGCGGAATTTCTATATGATGAGAGTAAAAATCCAGCATGGGTTGGGGGATATTTCACGTCAGGAAAAGTGGGAGAAACGATCAATCCCGTCTGGTTGGAGAATGCCAAGGCTGAACTTGGGATTCCATGGCCGTAGGTAAAAAAGCAGAAAACTGGTAAAAAGGAGAATGTTATGAAGAACAAATGGATAAAAACATTGGCAGTGACACTGGCCGTAGTCTGTATGGCTGGATGTGGGGTGAAGGATGCGACAGGACAGATTTCGGAAGGAGTGATGGCGAAGGAAGCAGAGTCCGGCCAAAACCCGGAAGAAATGGGGTTTGTGGAAACGAAGGCTGCGCCGAAGGGCAGACAGGATAAGAGTGCGGCGGCCTTGAACGGGGAATTGTTCGACGGCCGGAGCATACAGATCTGGAAGGGGAAGGAAAATACGCTTCTGGCTTTAAAGGAAGATATGCTATATCTTTATGATGTGGTGACGGCACAGATCGTGGCGCAGACGAAGACGGAAGACTGGAATATGATTGACTTTTATCCGTATAAGGATGGATATTGTGCGATCGGTGTGCCCAAAAGTGGATTACCCTATGAGGATGCGGAGAAAGAGGGGGCACAGATGTTGGGAGTCAGTTTCGAAGGGGACATGGAATGTTTGTGTATTTTTTACGATGCTGCCCTGGAGGAGATACGGAAAATGGTTTTGAATGATATTGTATCGACCGCAGCGTTGGCTGAATGGACTGTTTCACATGACGGAACACTGCTTGCCTATTGCGATAATTGGGAGGGGATGAACCTTTACGATCTCAAAAGCCAGAAGAAACAGAAAGTGATGGATTTGTGGACGAGCGAAAACAACATTGATCTGTTGGGGGCTTCAGCGCTCTTCTTTGATGAAGACAATAGTCATATTGTGTTTAACGGCGATACGAATCAGAATGGCACATCGGTTCCGTCATGGGGGCGGGTTGGCATAGATGGCAAAGGCTATGAAAACCATATTTTGCAATATGATTTTGGCACGGCGACAGGGTACAGCGGCGGAAAGCTGCTGTTTGGAGAAGACAGCCTGTTCTTTGAGGGGGGAATGGGCGTGATTGATACGAAAACGGGAAAGGCGGCATACAATACGGAGAAGGTAAGCGCACTGCCAGTAAGCGGACCTTTCTTTTCCGATGATGGATCGGTCTATGTCACGGCGGCCCTAGATACGACCCAGATGGAGATTGCGGTCTGGCAGACATCGGATTTCTCCTTACTGTATCAAGAAGTGATTCAGGACGACAGAGAGGAGATGTTTTATCGGTCTCCACAAGTCTGCCTGTTCCCAGAGCTTCGGGCATGCATTGTCTGTATGGGAGGGCATAACGACATCCCGCAGAAGACAGTGCTTGTACATTACTGAATTGCATAGAAGATAGTGTGAAAAATAAATTTTTCACACGGCAAATTTGTGCTTACGCCCAAATTCGCAGATTTTGGTAAGAATGGAGATTTTTATGGTGGAAGAGACCGGACCGTTTGTGAGAGGACCGGTCTTTTCTCTTATTGTGTTTTATGTTGTCCGTTCTGCTTTCAATTTCTTCACTTCATCAAGAGGAAGTCCGGCATATTCTGCAATTTTTTCAAGTGTCAATATTCCATCTGCCAACATTCTTTTTGCAGTATTTATTGCGCCTTCTTTTATGCCTTCTTTTAGACCCTCTTGCAAAGATTCTTTTCTCATATCCTTTAAAATGTCCTCCTTACTTTCCTTGAAAAAGCGAACTCTGTCTGCCAGAGTCCCATAATACATATCTGCTGCGTTGGTACATGAAAAATCATGCATGAGTTTTCCGATGGGTGTATCTCCACGATAAGCGCCGTTTACATACAGGATATGTGAACCGTCCTCAAATCTTTCTCCAGTTCCTAAAAAGCAGCGCTCAACCGGATAGAGCGGCAGCCCTTTTCCAATCACATCATTTTCTGTGATGAACACTACCCATGTTTCTGAAAGATTGTCAAAATCATCGCCTTTCTTTAAAAGGGCTGCGTCCATCATGCTGGAATTATACCTTGCTCTTTTTCTCCCGGCGCCTTTGTCCGCTCGTTGGATTTCCACATTAATTTTAGCACCAGTACTGTCAGTAGCAAGAATATCAAACCTTACGGAGCGATTCAGCAAATTTTCAACAAACACCTGTGTATGGACATCCAATACCCTCAAATCCGGCTTTTCCAGTATAATCTGCAATACTAGAGCTATGCTTGCTGTCTCTCCCTCAAAACATTTTGTTAGGAAATCATCATCAAGCAGGCGAAAACCTCTTAGTCTCTGCAAATCTTCCTGATGTTTCTGGTCTATCTGTTCCGTTATTGTCAATCTTCCCACCTGCTTTCCTTTTCGTTTTCGTATTTTCATACTACCATAAACTGCCTGATTTTACAAGCAGGGCCTTTCTGAATGGTTGGTTCTTGGTAACAAACCAGTTACTTTTCACACCCGCGCCATGCACTTGCTGCATGGCGTCGGAGCAAGCGCCAAAATGCGTGCTTTTTAGCATTTTGTGTGCATCAATTGTTGCAATTCACACCGAAATCGTTGTAAGTATATGTGAAATCTGGCGTAAGTGTGAATTGTAACACAAACCATGCATAATTGATTTGCGATGTCAAGGGGCTGTCGCAATAAGCTTTAATGATACAAGATATAGTATAAATCGCAACACGGTACTAGACGATATTGTATGCATTTGGGTTAATGCGACAGCCCCTATACCAGTTTATGAGAACTTATAAAAAGATAGTTAAAAACTATATTTTGATTTCGATGTAAACATTTTTATCCTCCTCATTAAGTTAATTTTTTCCCGCAGGATGTATAAAAGGTAGAATTATACGATGCCTTTAAACCACATGATGGGCAAAGGTGTATATGTTGACTATTCCATCTTTCATTTTATCTGTATCGTGTCCCCAATCTAACGCTGCCTTACAATATGGGAAAATATCAAAATGCTGTATTAGTAAACCTTTGTATTGAGGGAATGGTATAGAAACACCTATAATAATGAAGGAAAACAGCCATACTATGCAGCTAAGTATTCCAGTAATCATTAAAATTCAACCGATTCTGCCAATATTATTAATTTCTTCAGTACAAACAGTATACCAATATCTTTGAGTCATTTTTGAGGATGTTCCCCAAAGATCTGTAATCATCGAACCTGAAAAAATTAGAATTATACCAAGTGGCAGACCAAAAATTTTGATTCTTCTAAGTATTTTTGCTACTGTGTTCTTTTTGTAAATTGTCATTTGTTTGCCTCCATCATTATCATTTGTGCTAGTCAATGATTATCTCGCATTAAGCCACTGAATAAGCTGTTTGGCTATATCATATATATCCTTTCTCAGAATTGTAAATTTCACAGTCACTTTACCTCCATACATGCCAGTACCATTGATTGTAACACTGCCCTTATTTTTGCCGGCAACAATATTTGTTCCATAAACGATGGTATAGTCACCTGTTCCATTTTCCAGAGGCTTCAATTTTGTCAGTTTATAGCTACCTGTTTTGTCAGTTAAAATGTTTTCCTGACATTCACCTGCTTTTTTGGCCTCTTGAATCGATCCTGCCTCTCCATAATAAACAGTGACACCCGGTTTCACCTGCGTTCCTCTATAAGTAACCTGCTGTGTTTCCTCTGACACAATAATATATAAATTTTTGGCTGTCAGTTTTGTCTGATAGACTGACAAATCTATTTCCATACTGCCTTCATAATTGCTTCCATCTTTGGACTTGATAACTGCGTAAGGTTTTGCGTCTGCAACTGCTGTTCCATTTGCAAGGGATTCAAGATAAGTTTTTACATCCTTTTGTGTACAATTTCTATATTCCGTTATCTCATAATCTTTTGTAGCGCTTAAGGTCTTCTTTTTGTCTGTTATCTTAATCTTTGGATGATATTCAAAGCTGTCAGTTTTTTTCATATTATAAGGAATTGATGTTGCTGTTGCTGTCAGATTCTTATTTCCAACCAGAGGAGCTTTTACAATTGGAAAGCTAATAACAACGCTGCCGTTGTAGTTCCCTTTTCCCTTGATTGTCATAGTTGCCAGGCTATCAGTTGTGACAGACATGTTGTTTCTATAACTAATTGTATAGTCAGTACCCTCTTTCAAAATTCCTCGTGTATTCCTATTTATCAGTACTATCCGTTCAGAAGGCTTTACACCATCTTTGGTATAAATTATTGTTCCATCTAATTTGATTACTTCATTATTTCCAATTGGATATGTAATACTGTCATTAGAAGGATTTGCAGGAACAACAGACACACTTTCTCCCAGGCTGGCGGCTGTAATTTTAAAAGTCTTTTTAAAACTGCCGCTATAACCTGATATTGGTTTTGCTGTAAATGTCATAATTGCAGTACCTTTCTTGAGGTTATTTTTATAACTTATTGTATAATCTGTTCCATAATTGAGTGCTCTTTGACTTGCGCTGCTGATATCTGTCAGAACTATGTCATTTTGTGTCAACGCCTGTCCTGTATAAATCAGGGCAGGTTTATGACCGCTCATACGAATATTTTTCGTATTAAAGGAAACTCCTGTAATTTTGAAAGTGATATTTTTTGTTCCGATATAATCCCCTGTCCCTACAATAGTCATCGTCGCCTTGCCTGCTGCCTGATTGTCAGAATATTTAATAGTATAATCTTTGCCATACTGCAAGTATTCTTTACCAAGCTTCACTGTAAATACATCGTTTTTGTCAGTTTCTGTACGTGTACCGTCTTCTCCAATCACATAATATTTTTTGGTGGAGACATCATACCAGGCGGGGGTTAGAACAATTTCACTGCCTGTATATTTTAGGTTCTTCTGGTTTTTCCCCAATACAACAGAAGCATTTTTTACTAAATGGTCTTTGTCAGTCACGTATATAGTTTTGGTAATTGTGCCCTGATAATTATGTATTCCCTCAATTGTTACTTGAAAAGAGCCTTGGTATTCTGGTGGAATCGTTGGAATAATACTGTTTGAACTGCCATTTATCACAGTGCCTACTGATAAAGGCATATTATTCGCATCGAAAGCTTTTAAGGCATTAAGTTTTATGGTATAATCCGTTCCAGCTTTCATCGCTTTCTTGTATTTTAGAGATTTAAAGGGCTTGAGTGCTTTATTTCCACTAACAAGCTGGTCTGTACAGGTTAATACAAAGCCTTTTTTTACAGTTTGTCCATCTTCTGTAATAGGAACAGGATTGATATGGAAATTGTGATAGACAGTTCCACTGTAGTTTCCTTTACAGGTAATGACAACATAAGCCAAATCCTTGGTAAATCCATTTCCTGTTTCTGTCTGGCTGGTGCCGCCTGACGTTTTCTCCTGTTCAGTATCTGCCTGAATATTGTTGAAATATTTAACAGTATAGTCTGTTCCAGCTTTTAATATTGTTTTTCTATCACCAACCTGATAATATACTGTTACTGATGGTTTAAGTGTGCTCCCTGTATAGATTTGCGCTGGAATTCCCTGAATCAATAGATTTCCGCTTGTGGTAAAAGAGGGTTCCTCATTGAAATCGGAAGTACGCCAGCATGCGTAAAGTGTTATGTTTTCCTGTACTGTATCAGCATAGAAATTCCATCTCGTTGTAAAGGATGCATCTGTATACCATCCCCAAAAAACATATCCTTCGGCTACAGGATTTGGAGGCATATCAATCAAGCTTCCCGAAATAACCTCTCTCAAGGGAGCAATCGGTACGCCATGTCCGCAAAGATCAAATGTAACAGTATAACCTTGTGCTACAACAATTGGTATCTCTGCTGTCAGCCCGTTATATGTTATGATTAATGTTTTTGTGCCTGTGGTAGACATATCTATCTCGCTGGCATTGGTGCTGTATTCTGTCACTTGGTTCACAGTACCGTCAGTATCGTAAAACCAAACGCTTAAATCATCCATATTTAAACGATATCCACATATATAAGCAGTTTTTTCTTTCCTGGCTATAATGTGTGGAGAAGATATTACAGGAATCTTATTTTTGGTTATAATGATACTGTAACTTAAGTTTTGAGGAAGTTCTGTAATTTTTGTACCGTCGGGCTGATACCAGGTTATAGTTGGTAATGGAATATTTTTTGTAAGATTATATGGCGCATAGATCGTAGTTAATTTGTTACAACCAAAGAAAATATAATTTGTTTCCTTTAAATTCCTTGCATCAAAGCTGCTTAAATTTAAGGTTTGTAACTTACCACAGTCAAAAAACATGCTGGCCATATTCGTTACATTTCTTGTGTCAAAATTGCTTAAATCTAAATTTGTTAAGCTATAGCAATCACCAAACATGCGCCCCATACTTGTCGTTCGATCTGTACGAAAACTGCTTAAATCTAAACTTAATAAATTATTACAGTTACTAAACATGCCCCCCATATTTGTTACAAGCGTTGTATTAAAATGTACTAAATCCAAACTCTTCAGACTGACACAGTTAGAAAACATATATTGCATATCTGTTACTTTTAGCGTATTAAAATTATTTAAATTTATATTTTCCAGACTTTGACAATTGAAAAACATCTGTCCCATATTTGTTACATTTTTGGTATCAAAATTACTTACATTCAAGGTTTTTAAACTCATACAATCTGCAAACATCTGTCCCATATCTTGTACTTTTTGCGTGTCAAATCCACTAATGTTTAAAGTTTGCAAATTACGGCAGCCTGCAAACATACTATGCATAGATGTTACATTTTCTGTATGAAGACTGGATAAATCTAGGTTTTGCAAACTGGTACAGTCTGCAAACATGTAGGACATAGAGGCTATATTTGGCGTCTTAAATTTGCTTAAATCTATACTCGTTAAATTGGTACATCCATGAAACATCCCTTGTGTATATATTGTGTTTTGCGTATCGAATTCACTTAGATTAACATTAACTAAATTTACACAGTTATAAAACATATAAGAGGCATCTGTTATATCTGCTGCTTTAATTTCTGCAGAAATAATAGAAGTTCTATACTTGTACCAAGGCGCCCTGTAAATATCCCTTTTATTCACATTCATATCAGGTGCAGCGAAATTTCCAGTTCCAGTTACTGTTAGTTTTCCGGTGGTATCAATTGTCCATAGAATATTCTCATATCTGCCATTTGCAACATTCCCACCTTTTACGACTACAGTCAACTCTATAGAAGTTTTCAAACCATTATAAGTGATCTCCAATGTTTTCGTTCCGGCTGTCATCATATTTATGGTTTCTTTATTTGTAGTATAGTCAGTAACTTTCGTGACACTTCCGGTATTGCTAAAAAATCTTACCGTTAAATCATTGATTGTTAATACTTCCCCACATTCATAAACAGTCTGAATTTTCTCGGCCATAATACAAGGTTCCGATATTTTGGGAATACTGTTTTTCATAATTATGACACTATCATTTAAATTTTGGGGCATCTCCGTAATTTGGGTTGTATCTGGTAAATACCAAATATCAGTTTGCTCCTTCTTTGGCAGTGATACAGATTTTTTTAAATTGCGTGGAGTATATATTGTTGTTAGATTGGTACAGGAAGAAATCATTGACTCCGCGTTTGTTACATTTCCAATATCAAAATTACTTAAATCCAAACTTGCCAAAGACTTACAGGAAGAAAACATTCCATACATATCGGTTATATTTCGGGTTTCAAAGCTAGTTATGTCTAAATAGTTTAAATTGCTGCACCCAGAAAACATTCCACGTAGCTTTGTTACATTTGCAGTATTAAAGTTGCTGACATCTATATTAATCAGTCCAGTACAATTTGAAAACATATATGCCATATCTGTTACATTTTTAGTGTCAAATGTACTTAAATCCAAAGTGGAGAGCCTAGAGCAGCCTGAAAACATATAATACATATCCATAACATTTTTAGTTTCAAAACTGCCCAGATTCACACTTGCTAAATTGGAACAGCCACGAAACATCTCTCTCATATTTGTTGTATTAATGGTATTAAAACTGCTTAAATCAAGATTTGATAGCTTGCTGCATCCAGAAAACATACTTGACATATCTGTTACATTTTTAGTATTAAAGTTCTTGATCTCTAAACTTGTCAAACTACGGCAATCTGAAAACATATCACTCATGTTATCTACATTATCTGTTTTAAAGTTGTTAAGATTTAAACTTTTTAGTTTATTGCATCCTTTAAACATATCAAACATGCTTTTAACATTTTGGTTATTAAAACTGCTTAGATCAACACTAATTAAATTATTGCATCCTTTAAACATACCCAACATGCTTATTACATTAGAGGTATCAAAACTATTTAAATTTAAATTGGTAAGGCTAGTGCAGTATCCAAACATGTCTTCCATATATAATACATTGGAGGTATCAAAATTATTTAGGTTTAGTGTTGTTAAACTTGAACATCCAAAAAACATATTACTCATATTTGTTATATTAGAGGTATCAAAATTGCTTAGATCAACATTTACCATATTATAATGCCCGGATAATATTCCATCTGCATTCACCGCCCCAGTCACATTAATTTCTGCAGATATGACAGAATCTATATAATCCTCCCATGGGCATCCATCTGTTTTATATTCAATAAAATCCCCTGTTCCTGTCACTGTCAATTTACCGTTTGCACTGATGTTCCATGTAACATTTTTGTATTTTCCGCTTGCGATATCACTACCAGAAGATTCTAACTGGATATTCTGCTCAATTTCAAGTTCTTCTGTTTCTACGATGTCTGTTTCAGATTCTATTGTTTCCAAGATTTCATCTTGAGCTTCGCTTTCTGTTGAGTTTATTTCAGAGTCCAAAGTTTCATTTTGAGTCTCACTTTCTGTGGTGTCTGTTTCAGAATCCAAGTTTTCATCCTGAGTTTCACTTTCTATAATGTCCGTTTCCGATTCTTTTGTTTGCGAAGTTTTCTCTTGGGTTTCGGTTTCTGCTTTTTCCGTTTCCTGGGTTTTTGTTTCTTCTAAAGTATTTTTTTCTGTTTCCAATTCTGTTTTATTTTCGCTTTCCATTTCTATTGGTTGTATCTCAATAGTAGCGGTTTCTTCTGTTGAGTTTACAATACCTGTGTCAGATTCACTCTCGGTTTCATTATTGCTAACCTGTTCACTTTCCGGTTCGGTCTCAGTCTCTGTTGCTAATTCTGATTGTTGTTCTAATTCGCTTGCTGAAACGTTAAATCCAACTGGCAAAATATCTGATACAATTAGCATTATAGAAATCAATCCAGCAAATAATTTCCTTTGTTTCATTTCCGATTTTCCCCCTTCTTTGATAAATCAAAAACCAGTTGTATAGATCCATCCGTTTGCATCTTGATAAACATCACCTGATTGAAATGGACAAATTCCATAATCGGCAATTCCTCCCATGCCGTCTGCCCATCCAAACTGTCCATCCATAACTAATTCGCACCATTGATGGGTGTACATGTTTTCGTTTGCATGAGTCCAGCGATAGCCCATACATTCTAATACCAGACCCAAAGCCCTTGTTGAGCCAGCACAAGTATAAACGCCTTTGCATAATACGCCATAAGCAGTTCTGTAGTCAGGATCCGCAGAGGTATAGATAGCTTTGTTGCAATATTCTGCAACAATTTCAGCAGCAGCTCTGACACGTTCGAGATCACTTCCTTCCGGAATCGAATTTGCTATTGACTGAGCTACAGCGAGTGCCTGTTCTTCTTTTGAAGCATTTGCCAAAGAGGGTGCTGTTTGGGTTGAGGTACAGAATTCCGGAATGATTATAACATCATTTGTATTTATGGCATAAATATATTCATCAACGTACTTGTCCCCATCTATTATTTCTCTACACATCACCAACAAATGGTCTCCTGCAAATTGGATCGTTGAGTAAGAAGTCACATCTATGGAATTTGCCCCATATGTTTCATTTAAGGATTTTCGTATAGATGCTTCTAAAGGTAATTCTTTTATTATATGGTTATTATCTGACAATTCTATATAATAAATTTTATTGGGAGCATCCTTTCTAATAAAGTAATATTTACCGTCATAAATATTCATATTGCCAAAATTTGCAGTCATAAGTTCTGCATCACCAGTACCGTCCAAATTGATAGAACGCAGTCTACATACTCCATTTTCGTTTGATTGATAGTAAACCACATCATTATATATAAGTGGGAAATGACTGTGATAATTATTAAGTTTTGTCATTTGACCGCCATCTTTTGGCATAACATATAAACTTTCATTGTCGGAATAAAGCTGAAAAACTACCATATTTTTGTACACAACAGGGTAATAGACAGGTTGTGTTGTCAAAATTGTCTCTTCCCTTGTTTCCACATTTAGTTTTCGTAACAGGCGATCATTTAAGTTCGTAAAATAAAGTTCGTTGTTTACCAGTTGGGAATGTCTTACAGGGGCAGCGTGAAGAGTAGTTGAATTACCAGTTGCTATGTCATAAGCAATTAGGTTGCCAGGTTCTAAATCTGATGTAAGTTCTGTACCATAGAGTGTGCCATTATTGTAGTTGAGAGAAAATATTGGTTTATTGAAAATAATAGAAGTATTTCCCGTTATAGCATCTGTTTTTTCTACACAATTTTCATAAACATTGTAGAAGTAAAATGAATTGTCTGCTGTATCATGGACGAAAAATCCATCATTGTACAAGTTCCCCATGGTATTGCCATATTGATTTGTATCCATTTGTGTGGGAAGTTTTGTTTCTGGCGCATATGCAAGCCGTCCTTCATATTGACCAAATAAAATATAATGCTGTAACAGGGCATCTTTCTCAGTTCCAATCAGTTCTGTTATATCGGGGTTGTTTGCCGCATAATAGTCACTGTCAAATAGAATATCTATTCCATTTGTATTAATTACTTCAGGTGCAGCCAATGCTTTTATTTGAGTTGACAAAACTACTAGCATTGTAATTACAGATAGTGCAAGTTTCTTTTTCATACATTTGTTCTCCTTTCATTTACGTTTATTATCTAACATCCCTTTTGCATCATAGATTTGCATACATTAAAGTGAATTTGTCTTTCTGTAGTATTGTTTTCACTTGGTATATGTCACACCATATTTGCATAAAAATAATTAGATGTCCATATTATAACTCATATGAGTTATATATTTCAATATACAACTCATTTTTTCATCTAAATATTGTTTTCAATGCAACATACAATAAGGTTAAAAATGAAAGCGAGTGATATTTTTGACGGAAAATGAAAACAATGATGTGCTAGACAGAATTCAATTTTTTCTAAATTGCAAACACTGGAGCTTATATAAACTAGCAAAAGAATCGGACTTACCCTATTCGAGCCTTAACAATATTTTTAATCGGAGAACGTTACCTACGATACCAACTCTGGAAAAGATATGCACTGGGTTTGGAATCAGTATGTCAGAATTTTTTGAATATAAAAAGAATGCTGTTAAATCTGATACTCTGTCCGACACGGAACAGGATATTCTTTACATGTATAGAACTTTGTCAGAAAAAAATAAAGAATTATTGATAGCATATTTAAGCGGACTTAGTAAAAAATAAATTTTGGTATCTTAAAGCATTATTCTAAAAGGTCTCTGTTCCACATTATTTCTACTGTTATTCTCCTTCTGTCTTTTGTACAAAAAATAAAAGCTTAAGATATTTTAATAATTAAATTTCCGACATTTTAAATTGGGGTTGTTGTATTAAGCAATTAGTGCACAACTCCTTATTCGTGTAAAAATAACTAACAGGCTTCAAAAGTATCTAGCAGTTGGTGTAAAATATAAGTATGCAAAACTATACATCTTTGCACAAGAATTATACCTTGAATGGGGAAGGAAATCAGTTGAAACTTCTGTTATGTTTGGAAACAAACATCTGAAGGATGAGTTGATGCGATTACTTGGTAAGCTTGCGGGAGAAATGGATGTAACCGCATATTGTCTATGAAGGAACAAAATCTGTATCGCCAAGAATATTTTTAAAGATTGTACGCTATTCTTACATGAATGGGGGATTATCCATTCCTGATTGTATGGGTGCTAGGCTGCTCCAATTCTCATATTTTATGGAAAACAGCACTGCGAAAATACAGTAGTTAAAAATAAATTGTGTCAAGGTATTGCATTATTGCCTACATGGTGTTAATATACAAATATAACTACAAAGTGTTCATATAGAAATGGAGGATAACTATGGCGCAGCAAATTTCGGAATCAGAATTGGTATTGATGAAAATTATTTGGAAAAATGGAGGGGCGGCATTGTACGCCCTGATTATGGAGGAGCTGGAAAAGCAAAGCAATGAATGGAAAAACAACACAGTGCTTACATTGCTTTCTAGGTTGGTAGAAAAAAAGTTCTTAAAGGTCAAGAAAATCGGTAGACGAAATGAATATGTGGCTATCATAACAGAAGCAGATTATCAAGCCATGCAGACCCATACTTTTGTTCATAAAATTTATAGCGGAAACGTGAAAAATTTGGTATCAACGTTATTGCAGCAAGATATTCTTTCGGCAGATGAATTAAAAGAGATAGAACGTTTTTGGAGAAAAGAAAATGAATGAGTTAATAAAAGTTATATTGTCATTATCTGTTTCTGGCACATTGCTGTTTTTTCTTATATTGGGATTGAAGCAACTCTATAAAAACAAATTCAGCAGGCGCTGGCAGTATTATATCTGGATAATTGTTGTGCTGCGGTTCCTGCTTCCGTTTGCACCAGATACAATAAATATTGGAAGTTTGTTCGGAAGGGTTCCTACAACGGTTCTATCAAATGAAAATTTTGAAAATTCTGAAAAACCTGTAAACCCAAGCGTACCTACTATAATAAATACAAATGGCAATGAGCCAAAGCAATTACAAATACCAGCAAATAAAAATACGATTGATAATAATGGTGCACAAAAGACAGTTCCTCTATATTTCTATCTATTTTTTGTGTGGCTGGCGTTGGCATTGATTCTTTTTATCCGTAAAATAACAATTTATCAAGGATTTATCCAATACATTAGAGCAGGCAATAAAGAGGTATCCGATATAAAAACCTTGAATCTGTTATCAGAATGTGCGGAAAAACTGAATATCAAAGCAAGGGTGGAGCTTTGCCGCAATACAATGATATCTTCACCAATTATGATCGGGTTCCTTCGTCCGAATATCATTTTGCCTGCTGTCAAATTGGAAGATGAAGCGTTATCTTTTATATTTATGCACGAATTACATCATTACAAACAACGCGATATGTTTTATAAATGGTTGATACAATTTGTGATTTGTATTCATTGGTTCAATCCGTTTGTCTATTTGCTTGAAAAAGAGGTCAATAAAGCATCTGAACTCTCATGTGATGAAGCAGTGATCGCTTTGCTTGATGACAACGCAAAACATGCGTATGGCGATACTTTGATTTCTTTTTTGTGGTCCAATCAAACCAGTAAAGGTACTTTGGCGTCCGTCACTTTGACGGAGGGAGCAGAACAATTAAAAGAAAGGCTGGGTGCGATTATGTATTTCAGAAGAAAAACGAAAGCGATTGGGATACTGTCAGGGATATTGACAGGGTGTATTATTTTGGGCGCAGCATTTATTCCTGTTTATTCAGTTACTGCTGCGATTGATTCAACCGCTGCGAAAACAGGTTCTTCAGCAAGTAAATTACCAGTACCAGAAGCAAAGGGAGATCGATCAGACACATATATTTATGATGAGAATTTGGATGCTGGCTGGTATCTGGATGACAATTATAATTCTGATTATAACGATTTGAATATTAACCAGAATATTGGAACTTGGAATAATAACTGGGACTGGGCTGATGAAAGTAACTGGGACTGGGCTGACGAGAGCAATTGGGACTGGGCTGATGAAAGTAACTGGGACTGGGCTGACGAGAGCAATTGGGATTGGGCTAATGAAAGTAACTGGGATTGGGATGATGATGATAAGGAATTTGCAGAAATGTATGCGGCGTATGGCTTTGAAAAGAAGGGAAAATCGATTTATTATCAAGGAGAGCTGCTTTATATTTTTTGTGATGAGCGTTCCCATCTTAGTTATTACCTGGAAATGAATCCTCAAGGAACGGCAAGCATTCGGATTGTTCGTGATAACGAAGGAAAAATCACAGGTGCTGCATATATGACAACGGAAGAAATCGAAGAACTATGCGGAGCTCCTTTTGTGAGGCGCGAGAATGTATCTTTAATCAATACAAGCGAATGGGATAGTTCATCACTTTCTACGATAGAAGCGTATTATGCTGTGGATAATATTTATATTTTGCCAAGTCCAACAGACAAGGTTGTTTTGAAAGAATATTTGACAGAGAATCAGCCTGATTATTGTGCAAGTGTGGAAACGAAAAAGAATGTACTTACAATCCGGGCTGGCAACCGGCCAAAAACAAATTTTCAGTCGAGTATTGAAATTTATGTCCCGAATACGCTCCTGAATAATGTGAAGATAGAAACAGTCAGTGGAGCAATTACAGTAAACAATTATACAGGAGTGCTTGGGCTGTCTACAATAAGCGGCTTGGTAGAGGTTTGGGATTCCAATATAGCGGGAAATATTGATACAATATCAGGCGAAGTCAAGCTGTATCCTGCTGGTTTACTGGGGGATTTGGCGGTGTATTCTATTAGCGGCAAAATAGATGCTGATTTTGCGGAGGCAGGCAGCCTGAATCTAATAGCCAAAACTGTTTCCGGAAAAATTAAGAGCAGTAATTTTGAAATATCTCCTCAAAATGAAAAATATTTTGGAAGAATTGTGGGGAGCAGTCCAGAATTTACAACGACACTCGAAACCGTTTCCGGCACCATATATATAGACTGAATTTTGCAAAAGCGTTGCCGTTAGACAACGCTTTTGTATACACAGACCTGTGCAGAGGAAGTTGTTATTGATAGCGATCATTGTATATCAACGACTGCTGTAACCACCGCTTTTTGTGCTGCAGTATCCATATCTATAGTGCCGTTGGGGAGCTGGTAATCTTCATAATCTGTGAAAACATAGATATAGAGGGTTGTAAGGCTTTTGCCATCGACGGCAAATGTCGTTTTTCCGGTAGAAACAGCCATATCTCCAAAAGCTAGAAGCTCTCCAGCCTGGTTGCAGATGACAGTTTCACATTCTTGGCGTTTTGTCGTCTGCATTGCAACATAGTCCTCATAACTCATGTCAGAAGCCTCTTCGCCTTGTGCAAGCCCCAGCTTTTGTTCATAATCTGTTCGGGTAATCTTTTTATTGATATAAGTAACAGGAGCATCTACATAAGAAACGACTTGATAGGGAGAAACGAAAAGCTTTCGAATGGTATATCCGTCGCGTGTTTCATTGACTTCAAATTCTTTTGTGGATGCAAGGTCTGCCTGAAACGGAATCTCAAGATTCCAGTGCCCGTCTATTTGGTGTGCAGCAGAGAGCGTCTCGGTACTTTCTATTGTAGTATCATCCCAACCGATGCCGGAAAGCTGTAGTGATAGAGTATCCTGCGTGCGAACGTTGGTATCTAAGTCAAACTTTATCATTCCGACAAAAGTATGATCATCAATTATTTTTCCTTCCACAAAAAGGTTCTCCATTGGCTGTGACATGACGTCTTCTGATAGTTTCCAGTCTCCTTCGAGGTAGAGTAGGTGCGAAATGTCCTCTCTGTTAATGATATGATGAGATGGAATGTGCAAAAATCCTCCCTGTTCTGCATAAACTTGTGCAGTCAGAAAGACAGAAATCCCATCACAATAAACTTCGGCGGCTGTGAGGGTAATGCCCGCATCCGTCACAGATAGGTTCGGACTTATCGTATCGGCAGAATTCTGGTTGGGAACAGATTCCGGAACAACCGAAACCAAAGAGTCAGCTTTTTCGCTGTAGTTACCAGAAAACGGTACTTCCTGCTCTATCTTTGCAAAAATCCTGCCAATGAGCGGTATTTTGGAAGCAAGCGCCGGGTTTGAATAACAGATAACGATACCTGTGATCAATACCGCCGCTGCAGCGACAGCCTTGGTCCATACTTTTTTGGGCGCGGATTCCTGATATTCATAATCGGGAAGGTTTTCTAATACAGCATCTAACTTTGCAAGAACCTGTGGCGGAACTTCTTCATTTTGTTTTAAATTGTCCATGATATCTTCAAAATAACTCATAACGAAAACTCCCTTCTTTCATACAATTCTTTTTATGTTGGCTTTTTTCTGCCGATATTGTTTTTCCATTTTTTCTCTTGCGGCTACAAGACGCGTACTTACCGTATTTTCGTTTAGTTGGAGGATTTCTGCAATCTCTCGGATTTTGAATCCCTCGACATAGTACAAAATTGTGACAATCCGATATTTTTCATCAAGGCATTGGAGGAACTCCTGCCATTCGATAGCTTCGTACTCGCTTGGCGTTTGCCCTGTCTCTGGAACGGATTCGCATGAAAGCATTCTGGTTCTTTGCTGATAAATGGTATTGCAGTGATTGATGAGAATGCGTGTCATCCAGGTTTTGAAATACTTATCCTTTTTGAGCGTGTTGATTTTTTCCCAGCAGGTAAGTGCTGTTTCCTGAATTGCATCGGCGGCATCGTCGTCATTTTTGAGGATCGCTTTTGCTACCTTATACATTGCAGTGGTATGCAGCCTCATTAACTGGCTAAATGCTTCTTTGTCGTGCTGTTTTGCTTTATGAACTAATGTGTCCATAGTGCTCCTTTCCGAAAGCTTTGCAGCTCTCTTTTTAATTTGTAGAAAATTGCGAACGCAGATTGAGTGCGCTGGCACTCAATTTTTTTAATCATATATCTATTAGATACGCAAACAAAAGATTTTCTTTGATTCATTATACAAAAACTTGACAAAGCAATAAGACTATGGTAGTCTAAATACAATACTACTACAGTCTTATAAAGAAAGGGGTTATTAAAACATGGAAGAAGCAATAAAGTTGTTTGATTCAGAATTAAAGGTGATGAATGTACTTTGGAAAGAAGGCAGTGTACCAGCAAAATATGTTGCAGAGGTTTTAAACAAAGAACTTGGCTGGAACAAAAATACAACCTATACATTGATTAAGCGTTGTATGAAAAAAGGTGCGATTGAGCGCACGGAACCCAATTTTATGTGCCATGCGTTGATTTCCAAGGAAAAGGTGCAGGAAGCAGAGACGAAGGAGCTAATTGACAAAATTTATGATGGCTCTGTGGATAAGTTATTTGCGGCACTGCTCGGAACAAAAAAGCTTACTGCAAAAGAAATTGAGCATTTGAAACAAATTGTGGATGAACATGAAAACTTATAATGTTCAAGCAAAGAAAATTGTGCTATCGCGCAGCGATTTAAAATAATCGAGCAAAGAAAAGATAAGTGTAACAGAAAATAATATCTGCGAGATAGTAAAGTCGAAAAGGCACACGAGAGGAACTTTTATGAGTGCCATGCGAATGAAAGTTTCTCTCAGTATAGGTGTGACGAAGAGGCTTTACCCTTTAGCGCTATCGCGCAGCGATTTAAAATAGGAGGTATATGTATGAGTCTATTGCAGATGAGTGTTTCGGGGGCAATTCTAATTGTGGTGGTGATTGCCATACGTGCTGTGACAATTAATCGCCTGCCTAAGATAACATTTTTAATTCTATGGGGGATTGTTTTTGCCAGGTTGTTGCTGCCATTTTCAATTTCATCGGCGCTCAGTGTCTATTCTTTTGCAGGGCAGCAGGAAAGCTCCGTTTTGGAACCAATCCCACAAAGTGGGCATACGTACTTTGGAGCAGAGGACAAACAGCAAACGATATCTGCAGCGATGGATATTGTGCCGCAATCTGACGCAAAAGTTCTGCCTGTTACAAAAAATATGCAGAGCAGTGCTCTTTTAAGCACAGTTTTGAAAAGTATTTGGGCAGTGGGAGCATTGCTCACATTTCTCTATTTTGTAGGTTCATATCTAAGATGCCGCTTGGAGTTTCAGACTGCGCTTCCTGTTGAAAACTCTTTTGCCACAAAATGGATAGAAGAACATTCCATAAGGCGCCGTTTCTGCATCAGGCAGTCGGACAGAATTTCAACGCCCTTGACCTATGGAATCGTTTGTCCGGTCATTTTGATGCCAAAGGAAACAGATTGGAGTCAGACAAAACAAATACAATACATTCTGATGCATGAATATGTGCATATTTGCCGTTATGATGCGCTGACAAAGCTGATTTGCATTTGTGCACTTTGTATCCACTGGTTTAATCCGTTTGTGTGGATAATGTATGTCATTTTTAACCGGGATGTGGAAATCTCCTGTGATGAAAGCGTAGTACGCTGGTTCGGAGAGGATTCAAAGTCTGCATATGCAAGGATGCTGATTCAATTGGAAGAGACAAGGAGCAGCTCTGTGCCTTTTTGCAGCAGCTTTTTATCAAAAATTAGCAAAAATGCGATGGAAGAAAGGATATGTGCGATTGTGAAAATAAAAAAGAAATCATTATTGACAGTGATGGTGGCAGTGGTTTTAGTGGCTGGTGTAACAACGGCATTTGCAACCTCGGCGACAGAATCAAAGGAAAAATCAGCGTCCATTTCGGATACAGTGTTTACGGAGCAAGAGTTTGAAATGCTGCTTTCGTTGCGGCTTGATGGTTATGAGGATATGCGTATTTCCGAGTATCGAGATAAAGTAGGACTGCTTACAGATACCAAAGAATACAGAACATTATTGGAACGTTTTTTTGCTGATGAAACATTGTATACAAAGTATGAAACCAAAACAGGCACAGATAGTCAGAAAACATGGTCTTATCTGTATCAAATTTTTGGACCGCTTGCGGATGAAACACAGCAGTCAAAAAGCTTTAACGGGCATGCAGTAATAAACTATCCCAATGCATCTGACAGCCCAGACCTGGAATATACGGTGACATTGACGATTTTAGATGCTGATCGGCTTACAGTGGGAGAATATGATATTGCGCGTCAGTATTCTATGGACAATATTGAATATTTTTTTACAGAAAATATAAAAGGACTCTCAGACAGTGAACTGCGGGATGTGGAGCGTGTGAAAATGCTCATTGATGAGGAAATTCATAATATTACAGCCACATGGAATGATGACAGGCTTCAAATTGCGGTCGAATATGTTTATACACCGCTTGGCATTTTGCCATTTGATGACATGGATGATTCTTCGAAAGCACGAAAGGCCGAGTGGGATGCCAGTATGGCGCCGTATGTCCCCTTTGGACTGACATATCAGTATGACCCAAATACAGACGACTACAAAATGTATTTCCAAGGGAAGGAAGTTCGAGGAATTTATGATGAGAGGGCACAGCTTTGGATTTCTGAGCACGCAGGAATCGGTCAGGGTATTTATGATGAAAACGCGATAGAGCTTTATGTTCTGTATGATGAGGCTGGAAAGAACATTGTCGGACTGCGGGAAGCTACTGAGGATGAGATGAAAGAATTGACAAAAATACGCAAACAAGTGACGGCAGAATCTATTAAGGAACAAACGGATAATGATCAGCGTGCAGAGTACGAGCCGATTCGCGAAGGTGTGCCTGCTACAGAGGAGGACTATGCAAGTCTGCTTGCACTGAAAACACCAGATTACCGCTCAAAGTCCATAGCGGAATTTAATTCGGAGCTTTTGGAATGGAGCAATGACAATTATGAGCGAATGGAGCGGATTATGGATGATGTTGTTTGCAATGATTATCATGTAGCGTTAACAGATGATGAGAAGTTCTTTGTTTCAGTGACAATAGACCTGTCATGGATGGAAAATAAAGAGTACATCAGAAGTATCACGAAAAATGAGCCGCTGCAGGATGTTTGTGCCAATATTCTTTTGAGAAGCAAAGAGGATACCCAGGGACTTGCATGGTGTTCTTTGTATTGCACATATTCATATCATATTTCAGATAGGGAAAAGGTCAGCATCGGCGAGCGGGACGACTATGTTGGCGGAATGCGAAGGAGTATAGAGGCGTTTTGGGAATCATCTAGTTTGGATCAGATTTTAAAAATGTCAGAAGATGACATGGAAAAAACAATTCATGCGATTGCGGAAAAGTACAGCAGCCGTATGATTGACATTACCATTCATGATGATGAAATAAGCTTTGAGTGTATTGATGAAAGAAATATATAAGAATTTAATTTTGCTTGAGACAGGACATCAAAATGTGATAAGATAACTCTATCAGATTGGAATTTGATGAATGTACGCTCGAAATGAGTACGTATGAAACAAAAGGAGAAAATAGCTTATGAAATTAGTGGTTTTGGAAAAGGCGAGTCTTGGCAGCGATATTGATATCACATTTTTTGATGATTTTGGTGAAGTTTCTTATTATGATAATACAGCAGCAGATGAAATCGCAGAGCGTGTGGCAGATGCAGATATTGTGATTGCCAACAAAGCCCCTATGAACGAGTCGACGTTAAAGAATGCCCAAAACTTAAAGTTGATTTGTGAGTCTGCAACAGGGTATAATAATGTAGACTTAGCGTACTGCAAGGCGCGGGGGATTCATGTGACAAATGTGGTGGGGTATTCGACGCCGATAGTGGCACAGCATACCTTTGCAATGGCATTGTATTTGCTGGAAAAGCTTCCTGTTTATGATACTTATGTGAAAAATGGATCGTATGAGAAATCGCCCATGTTTACCTGCTTTGAACCATTTTTCACAGAGCTTGACAAAAAGACATGGGGAATTGCAGGGCTTGGCAATATTGGACGCAAAGTGGCGCAGATTGCAAGTGTGTTTGGCTGCCGTGTGATTTATTATTCTGCATCTGGCAAGAATCATACAGCAGACTTTGAAGAGGTTGATTTTGAGACCCTGCTTGCGGAATCTGATATCTTATCGCTGCACTGTCCTTTGACTGAACAGACACGCCATATGATGAATGCGCAAGCCTTTGCTAAGATGAAAAAGACCGCAATTATGCTCAATTTGGCAAGAGGCCCCGTTGTGGACGAGCAGGCTTTGTATGATGCACTGACAGCAGGGCAGATCGCGGCAGCAGGCTTGGATGTGCTTGACAAAGAACCTATCGCGGCAGATAATCCGCTTGGGACAATTAAGGATAGTACGAAGCTTTTGATTACACCGCATATGGCATGGGGAAGCCATGAAGCAAGGGAGCGCTGTGCAAGGGAAGTTTACAAAAATATCGAAAGTTTTCTTGCAGGACAAGAGAGAAATTTTGTAGTATAGGTAGTTTCGTCCTTTAAGAGCTGTCGCGCAGCGACTATAATAAGGTCACGAAGACACACGAGAGAAACTTTAAAGAGAGTGTTTTCGAATGAAAGTTTCTCTCAGAACAGGTGTGTCGAAGTGGCATTACCCTTAAGAGCTGTCGCGCAGCGACTATAAAAAGGTCACGAAGACACACGAGAGAAACTTTAAAGAGAGTGTTTTCGAATGAAAGT
>CAJUKA010000011.1:0-59495 GCA_910586585.1 uncultured Lachnospiraceae bacterium | reverse complement strand
AACAGGTGTGTCGAAGTGGCATTACCCTTAAGAGCTGTCGCGCAGCGACTATAAATAGGAGGTTTATAATGGAGAAAATAACAAGTTTTACAATTGATCACATCAAACTGCAGCCAGGAGTATATGTTTCGAGAAAAGATACGGTGGGAGAAAACACCATCACAACATTTGACCTAAGAATGACCTCGCCCAACGAAGAACCTGTGATGAACACTGCAGAGGTTCACACCATTGAACATTTGGCGGCGACATTTTTAAGAAATCACAAAGAATACAAGGACAAAACGATCTATTTCGGTCCAATGGGATGCCGCACAGGATTTTATTTGTTGCTTGCAGGCGATTATGAATCCAAAGAGATTGTGCCGCTGATGATTGAGTTATATGAATTTATTCGTGATTTTCATGATGAAGTGCCAGGAGCAAGTCCTAAAGACTGCGGAAATTATTTGGATATGAATTTAGGAATGGCAAATTATCTGGCAAAACGTTATCTGGACAATGTGCTGTACAATATCAAAGAGGACAGGCTTGTATATCCGCAGTAAGTCGTAATCGGAAATCTGAGCCATTGAGCGAGAGATTGTTTATTTTTATGATAGAAGGGAACAAGACATGAAAAAAATAGGAATAATTGGTGCGATGGAGCTTGAAGTTTCAGAGCTGAAGTCAAAAATGGAATGCAAAAATGTTGTGGAAAAGGCTGGCATGAAGTTTCATGAGGGAAGTTTAAACGGCAAGGAAGTTGTCATAGTACAATGTGGGATTGGTAAGGTAAACGCAGGCATTTGTGTGCAGATATTAGCGGATTTGTTTGATGTGGATACCGTGATCAATACAGGAGTGGCAGGTTCTCTTAGAGCAGAGATTAATATTGGTGATATTGTGGTGTCAACGGACGCATGTGAACATGATATGGACGTCAGTGGACTTGGCTATGAACCAGGGATTATTCCGCAGATGGAGACTTCTTTTTTCAAGGCGGACAGAAAGCTTGTCGAAGAAGCGATGGCAGTCTGCAAGGAAGTAAATCCAGAGATTGGTGTCTATGAGGGGCGCGTTGTCAGCGGCGATCAGTTTATTTCTGACGGTTCTGTGAAAGACAGGCTGATTCAGCAGTTTGATGGTTTTTGCGCTGAGATGGAGGGGGCGGCAATTGCACACGCTGCATTTTTGAATCAGCTTCCTTATGTCGTGATTCGTGCGATTTCAGATAAGGCGGACGGCAGTGCACATATGGACTATCCTGAGTTTGAACGCGCCGCGGCGGCCCATTGCGCAAAACTTGTAGAAAACCTTGTAACAAAACTGTAGAAAACGCAAAACTGCTCTCCCCGGACTGCGCCCAGAGCAATTCTTGACGAGAGAGAATGGAAAGGAAAGAATTGCTCTGGCAACCCAGGCGCAGGAAGGGGAGAGCGGAACTTATAATAAAGGAGACAGTAAGGATGAGCATACATTTTGGAGTTGCTTATTATCCGGAACATTGGCCGCGGGAGCGATGGGAAACAGATGCAAAACTGATGCAGGAAATGGGTGTGCAGGTTGTCAGGATGGCAGAATTTTCATGGTTTAAGATGGAACCACAGGAAGGGCTGTTTCAGTTTGAGTGGTTAGAAGAAGCAGTGGCGCTTTTGAATCAGTATGGTATCAAAACAATCCTGGGAACGCCGACCGCGGCGCCGCCAGCCTGGATGATTGAGAAAAACCCTGAAATTCAACCGATAGACCACCATGGAAGACGCAGATACTTTGGCGGCAGGCATCATAATTGCCATTCCAATAAGGCATACCGTGTTCACATTAAACGATTTGTGACAGCATATGCCCAAAGGTTTGCTGAGAATCCAGGAGTGATCGGGTGGCAGATAGACAATGAACTTGGCAATTCGCATGAGGATTTGTGTATGTGCGGTTCTTGCAGACTGCAATTTCAGAGATGGCTTGCGGTTAAGTATCGAACAATTGAAGCACTCAACGACGCATGGGGAACTGCATTTTGGAGTCAGGGATATCATCGTTTTTCACAGATAATTCCGCCGCTTATCACAGCAGCAGGCGAAAACCCTTCCGCTTTGCTGGATTGGAAATGCTATTGCTCGGATTTGATTGTCAATTTTGCAAAATGGCAGGCGGATATTATTCGGGAGTACTGCCCCAATCAGTTTATTACACACAACTATATGGGATTCAATCAGAAAGTCAATTATTATGATTTGGGTACGCTGCTAGACTTTGTATCCAATGATAGTTATCCGGCAGGGTACTGGCAGAAAACTCCGCACCAGCCTGATAGCGAAATTGCTGCTTCCTATGATGTTGTGCGAGGATATAAGAAAAAACCGTTTTGGATGATGGAACAGCAGGCGGGCATTGCAGGATGGGAATATATGGCACGAGCACCCAAACCAGGACAGATGGCAGCATGGGCAATGCAGTCTGTAGCGCATGGAGCAGATAGCATCTTATTTTTTCGATGGCGCACTTGTGCGATGGGAACGGAGCAGTTTTGGCATGGAATATTAGGTCATAGCGGAAATCCGGGAAGGACTTATCAGGAAGCCAAAACACTGATACAAACCTTTGCGCCATACATGGATGAATTTGAGGGAGCGATGCCAAATCCGCAAGTGGCGATTGTGCACAGTTTTCGGCAAAACTATGCGTTTGATATTCAGCCAAATCACCCAGAGCTTCGATATGTAGAACATCTTAACAAATATTATAAAGCACTGTACGAAAAGAAAATTCCTGTTGACTTTGTACAGGGTATGGATGATTTGACGAACTATAAACTGGTGATTGCGCCGCTGCAATATCTGATGAATCCACGGCTTGAACAGCACTATATGGAGTATGTAAAAAATGGTGGACATCTGGTGCTGACAATGCGTACAGGTGTCAAAGATGAGACGAATTTGTGTATGACAGACATGGAACTTCCAGGACGCCTTGGAGAGCTTTGCGGGATTGAAATACCAGAATATGACTGTCTCCTTGGAAAAAAGGGGGGCATATTGTATGGCAAGAAAGAGTATGTGATTGAGAAATGGTGTGACATTATAACGCTTCAGGGAGCCAGTCTGATAGCGGAGTATTCAACAAGCTTTTATAAACAATCTCCCGCGATAACGGAACATATGTATGGAGAAGGCGTTGCGTGGTATGTGGGCACAGAACCCGGCAAAGAGCTAATGGAGGATTTGATGGCATATTTTGCCAAGGCAAGTGATATTGAGACACTTGGCGCGGCAGCAGATGGTGTGGAGATGATGACACGCGAGAGCGATGACAAAGTATGGCTGTTTGTCATCAACCATACAAGAGATGAGCAGGTATATCATCTGCATGACCGCTATACCCTTTTGGAGGGAGAAAAAGAGGAGTTTTTAAATCCCTATGAAATTCAACTTCACGTAAAGACAAAGCATAAAAAGGGGTAATGCAGATAGAGACGGCTGTCAGGGAAGAAACTAATGATGAATGTATGTATAGATTTAATATATATACTGGAGAGTGAATCATGTATAGGATTGGAATTTGTGATGATGATTATTTGTTTTGTGGACAAATTGAAAAATATTTAGAGGAATATGCTCAACAAGAAGAAATAGAGATTCAATCAGAGGTTTTTTTTTCGGGGGAGGATTATTTGAAGTATATGAAGGAAGAATCAGCCTTTGATATATTGTTTCTTGACATAGAATTGCAGCAGATAAATGGAATAATAGTAGGGCAGATGATACGTGCAGAAAAGGCAAATGAAGTAACGCAGATTATATACATATCATCAAAAGAAAATTATGCAATGCAGCTTTTTCAGAATAGACCAATGGATTTTTTAGTTAAACCTATAAAAAAAGAAGACATTGAAAAGATTATGTGTAAATACAGACAGCTTTTTTCAGAAGGGAGAATGTTCTTTGAGTATCATTTTGGAAAATCTTCATATGGGATAAATATAAATCAAATTATGTTTTTTCAGTGTTCTGGCAAAAAAGTGCGGATTGTAATTAGTGGAAAGGAAGAGGAGGAATTTTACGGAAAAATGTCAGATGTAGAAAAACAGCTTAAAGGAAGTGGTTTTTTAACAGTTCATAAATCTTATATAATTAACTTAAATTATGTGTCTGAGTTCCATGTGAAGGAGGTGGTTATGACTAATGGAACAATTGTTCCAATTAGCCAACCTCTACGTAAGAAAGTACGGCAACGAGTATTGCAAATAAACAAACTTGGGAGATATTAATTATGGAGTGTTATGAGGCGTTATTTAGTGCTGTGTTTAATATATTGAGTTTGTATGTCAATATCCGTGTTATTAAGCTTTTTTTACATCCCAGACATATGAATGCAGCAATTAAGTGTTTCATATATGCGCTGGTTTGGTTTATCAACTGGTATGTTTACTACATGTTTCATATATTGGATTTGACGACAACTTCATTGTTTTTTGGATTGCTGTTTATAGCTTATTTTTTGTTCGAGGGAGGAAGAATTAAAAAAATAATGGCTGCAGTGGCATCAATTGTTTTGGTAATCGGTGCAGAAAATGTAGTATGGCTTGTATTTGGACGAGGAAAAGCCTCTGTGGAGAATGAAGCGGTTCAAGGTATCTGTGCGGCTTTGTTAGCATTAATTATTATTCTGCTGATAGAGAGATTTTTCACTATTGATAAAAGTGTATGTTTACCTGGAAGTAGTTATTTAAATATGATTTTTATTTCTGTAGGAAGTGGGATTGTTGCAGAAATTATTGTGATATCTGATTCAATAGATAGAGCTAGGGCCATGATCGGCTTGACTATTATATGCCTTATGAATGTGGGAGTGTATTACCTTTTTGAAAAAACGATAGAAGCTTATGGAGAGAAGATTCAAAAAAGTATTATGGAGCAACAAGTAAAGATGTATATAAACCAATTTGATATAATAAGTCAGTCGCAGCAAAGAATTAGGTCAATCCGTCATGATTTAAAAAATCATATGTTGTTGCTTAAAGCATATTTGATGGAGGAAAAATGCAATGAAGCATTGTCTTATATTGATAGGTTGGAAAGTGGATTGGATGTTTCGAATGAATATGCGAAATCGGGTAATATGGCAATTGATAGCATAATTAATTATATGCTAGAACGAACAGGAGATTTTTGCTGTCCTAATGTTGAGATAGAAGTACCAGATCATGTTTTTATATCAGATTTTGACTTAAATATTGTATTAGGTAATTTATTAGATAATGCTATAGAAGCTGTGCAAGGAGCAAAGAATAAACAAATATCTATAAAACTGAAATATAATAAGGGGGTTTTTTATATCGGTGTCCATAATTCATACGATGGAATATTAAAACGTGGTAGAGGAAAATTTCCTGGTACAAAAAAGAACAAAGGGTACCACGGAATTGGTTTAGTTAATGTACAAGCAGTAGTGGACAAATATAAAGGAATAATGGAAATCAGTAATACAGGAGATTTTTTTAAGATAGATATTGTATTATATGTCGGAGTCACATGAGTAAAACTTATGTGACTTTTTCCGTTTATGTCTTAATTTTTTCCTTTTAAGAAAAAAGTGGATAAAAATGTTGTATTGTAATGTGTATCAAAGGGAGGGACAAGATGAAAAAAAATAAAGAAAAATTTTCTATGCTTCTATTTAAGCTGACAATTATAATGGCAACAATAGCTGTTAATACAACGTGTGCTCGGAGGTACTATCAAGAAGAGTTTGACGAACAGTTTGAGCACTTAAGAAGGTATAAAAATGGATAAAATTATTTATTCATTTTATAAACGGGGCTACATAAACGATTCAAATGATAAAATTGTAATTCTTGGACTTCAAAGAATTATATATTTATTTGAAGATGTTTTAACAGTTTTATTTGTAAGCTGGATAATGGGAAATATCGTTGTTGGAATTGTGTTTGAGGCAGTATATATACCTTTAAGGGTTTATGCAGGTGAATTCCATGCAGCTAAAACAAGCTCGACAGTTGGGCACATCACATATGGATGTGTACCCTATTAATAATGGGGTAATACAAAAAAGCTTGCAGGATGAATATACAAAAAAACATTATACAGTTACAAATGGTTTAAATAAATATTTATACAATGTTGCTATTTATGAATACTTGGATAAGAATGGATTTAAACCGCATAATGGACATGGTTATTATCGTTGTTCGGACAATAGTAGTTCAGGGGATTTTGTGAATGATAAATATACGTTCCAGTACCATGAAAGTGTTTACGGATATGCAGGTCATGAAGTGATTGCATTTGGTGCAGTCGGATATTCGGTACTTAATGAATATGTAATAAGTAATCAAGCAAATATCAAAAAATATATTGATATTTTGGAGAAAGGAGAGCTTCCTATTGCTGGCATCGGAGTTTATCCGAAATCATTAACAGAAATTAGAGGAATTGTGTTACATTTGCCATATCATGGTGTTGCATATAAAGATAAAATTAATTTTCAATATATCAATGATGAGTTAAGCAGTAAAATAAAGCAACTAATTGATGCAGAAATGGTGGTTGAGCATGAGGACAGAATAGCACTTACTAAATTGGGATGGTACAACTATGTTAATCTATTGTACTTTCTTTCTCCTGAATCTGAACAGGATGCTTTAATGAAATATGTACGAAATGCTAATGTTTATAATGAATACATAAGTAATCTTGATTTTTGATAATAGAGGTTTAGCGTATGGATGAACATATATTTATTGGTACACATATAATTAGTGAGATGTATGGGGTTTCTGATCATCTAATAAATGATCAGAGTTTAATTTTAAAAATATTGCTGAGAGGAGTAAAGCTTTGTGGAGCAAAATGTGAAGGTGTGTTGTGTAAGCAATTTTTACCATCTGGTTTTTCTGCTGTTTTGCTTTTGAGTGAATCGCATACTTCGGTTCATACCTATCCAGAAAAGAATGCTCTATTTGCAGATGCATTTACTTGTGGAACAAATTGTGACCCCAAAATAATAATTGATGAACTAGTCAACGGTTTAGAAGTAGAGAACTGTAAAACAAAAATAATCCATAGAGGCGAAGGAAGTGGAGATTATGAAGCACTATAACAGAAAAACCCTTATATCGGCAGCAATGATTTTTTTGCTGATTTCATTTTCTTCTTATATGTCACTTGTGATCTTTGCGCTTTATATCAATAGTAAAGCAGGGATTCTGCTGACATCAGTTATCGTGGCGCTGCCTAATATGATAAGATTTTTTTCCGGACTTCTGACGCCTAAAATAGAGCGTATGCTCGGAAAAAAGCAATCCCTTTTTCTTGCAGTATGTATTATGGCAGTCTGCTATATATTTTATGTGGTTTTTAAGGAGTGGAAGGGATTGCTGCTGGCAGGCATACTAAACGGTTTGGCAGAGCTGCTTTACCAGCCCATTATAAAAAGCATCTTTGCACAAGCAGCAAATGACACAAGTGGCATTGAATTTGTCCATCGCATGCGTTATCTGGTTATCTGCGTTGCGGGTCTTTTGGGGCCTTTGGCAGGCGGATGGATATCAGCTTTATGTGGGTATGAGTTTTGCCTGTATCTGTCCTCTGGTTTGTTTGCCGCAGCATGTATTCCGATATTTTTTATGCCAAGAATAAACAGTGACGTGATAGTTTCCTCAGGTGTGAAAGGAAGGAAACGATTTGAAACAGCGCGAAATAAAAAGCTTTGGGCATATATTATAAGCGGTACCATAGTCTTTATTGTTTTTTCTCAATTTGAGTCCGTGTATTCGCTGGCATTAGACACAGTTTATGAAAATCCTGCCAATGTTTATTCACTTCTTCTGGCGTTAAATTCTTTGTTTGGGATTCTGCTTCAAATATACTCAATTTCCAGAAATAAGAAAGAGAAAAAGAATCTTTCAATAAAGCAGGGTATTATGTGCTTTCAGCTTGGTTTCGCATTGTTTGCATTTGCCTTTTTGCTGGGGGAAAGGGGACTGATTGTTTTCATTTTGGGCGTATTTGTTTACAGTGTAGGAGAAGTGGTTACGATTCCAGGACTGGACATTCAAATTGATGTGATTGCGCCGGCTGATGCGAAAAGCGCATATTTCAGCTTGGCGGAGTTTAGAACATTGGGGTTTGTTTCAGGCCCTGTTGTCATGTCATGGATGCTGGAAAAAGCAGGTGCGGTGTTTTCATGCATATCCAGTATTGTGTTTCTGGCAGGGGCACTTGCAGTTAATGAACTGGCAAAGCGGTATCCTGCAGGCACAAAGTAATTTTAGCATTTTGTGTGCAATACTCATTGGCTTGTGGAGGGTGACAGTTCAGCCTGAACACGTAGCAGTAGAGATGCATCAAGCCACGGTATGTGGGGATGACACCGCGAAGTGATTCTGCATGGCCTGATGCCTGTAACAGGAAGCCGGAGGCTGAACTGTTACTGTGGAGGCACAAAACGTGAACTTCAATTAGGCTTTTGGTGATTTTACCAAAAGCCTGCTATACTTTAGCCAAGATCGGATCAAGAAGCTGTCTTGCTTCTAGCGTGCATTCTATGAATATTCGGTTTGATATCCAGTTTGGGCATCAAGTGTTTCTGAACATAGCTGTTATAGAAACAAATCCATTCTTCACTGGAATATTTTGAAAGTAGTTTACGCATAACACTTTCAGAAAAAAGCCCTTCATTAAGACAGCGCTCGTTGTCCCATATGTTCCATCCAAGTTCAGCCAGCAGTTGAGCATCGTTTACAGCAAAAGGTACATCTGTAGGGGGGGTAATTTTAAGCTTTGCAGTAACAGCCAGACACAGCAGTATCTCAAAAGGAATATGATGGTTATGACTGCGTTTATCAGGAAGAGCACAAGGCAACATCTCGATCAGCCCATGATTTTTCAATATGTGTCTTTTATATCTTTTTGTGATATACTATATTAATTATTTATTTTTGTAAAGGAGGTTGCTATGGAGGATTTAATGAATGTTGCTTCTTATATTTATAATATATATAAGAGTGAAAATGGAACAAACATTGATGAAATGAAACTTCATAAATTGATGTATTTTGCTCAAAGAGAGTCTTTGATTCAGGATAATAGACCTCTTTTTGATGCTGTTTTTTATGGATGGAAATTTGGACCAATCCTGAAGGAAATCAGGATTGCATACAGGGATTCTGCTTTTTATGATGAGGTTCCAGATGATGTCATTGAACGTATTCTTCACGTGATGGATAAAGTTTTTGAGGAATATTCGTCAAAGGATTCATGGAGTTTAAGCCGATTAACGCATGGGGAACTTTCATGGAAGAAATCGCGAGTCGGAATAGCTGATGGAGTTAATGGTGACAATCCAATGTGTTTGGAAGACATTAAAGAGGATGCAAAGCGAGTTCGCCAACGCAGAGTGATGTTGTCGCAATTTGGATTGATATAGAGGCGTTGTAACACATGAGGATAACCAACGAACAGAAAAAAGTATTAGATGATTTTATTTGCGAGAGATTATCTGCTGATGTTTTTAATGAAGCGATGATTCATACCTTTTTTAGTAAACGAGGTTCATCTCTCGTAAACTATTTTAAAAGATTTGGTATGAAAGAAGAACAAGATGGGAAAACGGCATATTTTTTCTTACAATTCCTAATTAAATGACTCGAAACAAATCACACAAATTTGTTCTGAATGTAAATTCTGAATCCTTTCTTTGACTTGACAATCGGCCGGCTGCGTTTTATAAAGAAAGAAGAGGCATGACTTTGAAACGGAAACAAAGAAAGGAGCAGCGTTATGATATTTGATAAAATAGAACATGCGGATCGCTATTTTGGAATTAGCGAAAATTTGGATAAGGCATTTCGGTTTATGATGAACACGGATTTGTCTGCATTAGAGGATGGAAAACATGTTATTGACGGAGAAAATGTTTTTGTGAATGTGATGCAGGCAGTCACAAAGGCAGATAAAAACGAGTATGAGTTTCATGAGCAATATTATGATATTCAAATTGATCTTACAGGCGCAGAGGATGTTTGGTTTTCCACAAACTATCAAGAAATTACAAAACCCTATCAGCCGGATATCGGTATGGGGATCTGTGTATGCGAGGCAGTCTGCCATTTAGCGCCGGGACGGTTTGTGGTGTGCGAACCAACGGAACCACACCTTCCAGGAGTTGCAGCAGGCGGAAAAGAGGAGCAGATTCGAAAAGCGGTTATCAAGGTACATAAATAAAATGATGGAATAGGCTATGTGTAACAAATCTGTTTCAGAAAGATGACGAACAATTAAAATATCAGAACAGATATTTGGAGGATTAGAATGAGGATAGCGGTAATTGATATTGGCGGTACCAGCATCAAATCAGGACTTTGGGAAAATGGTGAAATAAACCAGATTCAAGAAACAGACACCAATGCAATGCTTGGCGGCGCGCATGTGATGCAGACTGTCTTAGAAATTCTGAAGGGATATGAGAATTTTGAGGCAGTTGGAGTCAGTACAGCAGGCCAGGTAAATACAAAAGAAGGCACAATTTTGTACGCAAATGATAACATTCCAGGTTATACAGGGACCAAAATAAAAGAAACCATAGAGAATCTTTATCATGTTCCGACTGCTGTGTTAAATGATGTCAACAGTGCAGCAGCAGGAGAGGCTTTCTATGGCGCAGGAAGAAAAGAGAAGGATTTTCTCTGCCTGACATATGGAACTGGAGTTGGTGGTGCGATTGTCCTTGATGGGGAAGTGTACAATGGTTCGGGCTATTCTGCAGGAGAGTTTGGCGGAATTGTAGTACATCCCGAAGACAGAAACCCAAAAGAGGATATGTTTAGCGGCTGTTATGAGCGGTATGCCTCTACAACAGCACTGGTGAAGCTTGTAAACAGTCAGTTTCCGGAATTAAAAAATGGACGTGACATCTTCGGGCGGATAAGCGATCCGGCGGTGAAGGCATTGGTTGACCAGTGGATTTTAGAGATTGTATATGGATTGATTTCATTGGTACATATTTTTAATCCCTCGATGATTGTTTTAGGCGGTGGGATAATGGAACAGGAATATGTCGTGCAGTGTGTTCGGGAACAGTTAGAAAAACAGATTATGTCGTCGTTTCGCAGTGTTAAAATTGTACAGGCGCAGCTTGGCAATATGGCAGGAATGCTAGGAGCAGCAAGAGCAGCACAAAAAGAATATGAGAAACGAAACATGGAATAGAGGAATCTTTTTATATGCCAAAAGTTGAGCGTTAGTGCGCTCAACTTTTGGCATTTTATTAGGAAATTGCGAATACAAAATCCGTTGAAACAAAAAAGAAGTTTTTCGCAGATTGATGGTACTGCAAGTAGCATTTATAAAAAGATTGTTTAAAAATTGTCATTTTGTCCTATAGAAAAAGAAAATATAAACAAGAATTTGTATAAAAAATATAAAAAACTAACGAAAATAAACGAAAACTATAAAAAGTGCATAAATGACCAGAAAGTACTTTCTGACACATTGGGTATCGTTGAAAATAATTTCAAAAGTGATATAATATAACCATGGCAATGAGCAGTGGAAAATATAACAGAATAAAACGCGGCTGCTTGCGAGTGTATTTAAGCGCTGTTGGAAATTACATAATGTAATCACAAAATATAAAAGAAAAGAGGCGATTGGTAAGTGACAAAGAACAAAGTAGAACAATTAAAGGGAAAATTGATTGTATCCTGTCAGGCACTTCCACATGAGCCGCTGCATTCTTCCTTTATTATGGGAAGAATGGCACTGGCCGCAAAAGAAGGCGGAGCATTCGGTATTCGGGCAAACACCAAAGAAGACATCAAGGAGATTCAGTCTCAAGTAGATTTGCCGATTATTGGGATTGTAAAACGTGATTATGAGGATAGTGGCGTGTACATAACGCCGACGATGAAAGAAATTGATGAACTGATGGAAGTGAAACCGGAGATTATTGCAGTAGATGCAACCGGTGCAGTCAGACCAGGCGGTTTATCACTAGATGATTTTTTCCATCAGATCAAAGAAAAGTACCCCGATCAGTTGCTTATGGCGGACTGCTCTACCGTAGAAGAGGCGCTTCATGCGGACGAATTGGGATTTGATTTTATTGGAACGACGATGGTTGGTTATACAGAACAGAGCAAGAACGATAAAATAGAGGCCAACGATTTTGAGATAATCAGGCAAATCCTTGAAAAAGCAAAGAACAAGGTAATTGCAGAGGGAAATATTAATACGCCAGAGAAAGCAAAACGCGTTGTAGAGCTTGGAGTATTCAGTGTGGTAGTAGGGTCTATCATCACAAGGCCACAATTAATAACAAAGTCTTTTGCAGAAGCATTGGACTAAAAACAGACAGCAGTTTGCAAAATGTGAATGTTTGGAGGTTTATAATGAGAAATTTAGATAAATATAAGGGAGTTATTCCAGCATTTTATGCATGTTATGACAAGGAGGGAAATATAAGTCCAGAAGGTGTCCGGTCATTAACAAAATATTTTGTTGAAAAAGGTGTTAAGGGTGTTTATGTCAATGGTTCATCAGGAGAGTGCATTTACCAGAGCGTAGAAGACCGCAAAATTGTCCTGGAAAATGTCATGGAAGCATCTGAAGGAAAATTGACAGTGATTGCCCATGTTGCCTGCAACAATACAAAGGACAGCCAGGAACTTGCAGCACATGCACAGAAACTTGGTGTGGACGCAATCGCATGTATTCCTCCCATTTATTTTCATCTGCCGGAATATGCAATCGCCCAATACTGGAATGATATCAGTGCTGCCGCACCGGACACAGACTTTATTATTTATAATATTCCGCAGTTAGCGGGTGTTTCTCTGACACAGAGTTTGTTTGCCGAAATGCGCAAAAATCCTTGTGTGATCGGTGTCAAAAATTCTTCTATGCCTGTTCAGGATATTCAAATGTTCAAACAGGCAGCAGGAGAGGACTATATTATTTTTAATGGTCCCGATGAACAGTTTATCAGTGGGCGCGTGATCGGAGCAGAAGGCGGCATAGGCGGAACATACGGTGTTATGCCGGAGCTGTTCCTCAAGATGGATGAACTGATAAAATCAGGGAATATGGAAGAGGCGCGTTTGGTACAGTATGATGCAAACGCAGTGATTTATAAAATGTGTGCTGCGCATGGAAATATGTATGGTGTTATCAAAGAAATCCTCCATATCAATGAAGGTTTGGACCTTGGCGGGGTGCGTAAGCCGTTAGCTTCCCTGATTCCGGAGGATATGCCAATTGTAGAAGAGGCAGCCAAAATGATTCAAGATGCAAAAGCAAAGTATCATATAGTATAGATTCTTGCATCTGATAATAGGATAACGTAAAACAGGATATTAACAGATTTGTGGAATCAATTCGGCAAGTTTTGTGGCAAGGCATCGATGCCCTTCAAGGCTTAGATGCATATGGTCATAGGGATACATTCCAACACCGGGAATGGATGCGGCATCAAGAAAATGACAGTTGAGGCGCTGTGCAACTTTTTGATAAAGCGGTGCGAGCGCTCTGGATTTTTCCATGCAGCCAACTCCCATTTCCGGGCCGATATCCGTTTCATAATAGCCTTCTTCGATAGGAGGCGGTGCAATGATAAGAATATTGGGCTGATTTCGCCATGCTTCTGAAGTGCGGAGCGCTTTGGTGACGAGGCGTTCAAGGCCCTTTGCAATATTTCCGGGTGTTGCACCAAACCGTTCTTTTACATCATTGGTGCCAAGCATAATAATGAGCAAATCAAGCGGTTCATGGGTGAGCATACAGGCATGGATATAAGAGAATCCATTCAAACCTTCAAAGAGTGGATCTTCAAAGGATGTAGTTCGGCCGCTTAAACCTTCTTCGCGAACAAGATAGTCAGAACCTAATAAGTCGGCAAGAAGACAGGTCCAGCGCTCCTTTTCTGTGAAACGTCCCATATTGGACGAATTATAGCCATGGGTGTTGGAATCGCCAAAGCAAACGATAGTTTTTGGTATTGTGTTCATAAGATACCTCCTTTGTTTCTTTCATCATATCATTTGGACAATGAAAGAACAATCAAAAGTGGTAAACAACAGGAAAGGCATATGAATAATTATATCAAGTCAATTGTTCCGATTGTGGAAGCAAAATACGACAGTTTTACGAATGTAGAAAAAAATATAGCGGATTTTTTCTTGAAGAATCAGCGCAAAATAGATTTTTCTGCACAAAATGTAGCAAAAGAAATTTTTGTATCCGAGGCATCTCTTTCAAGATTTGCAAAGAAGTGCGGGTTTCACGGATATCGGGAATTTATTTATCAATATGAAAAAACGTTTACCCAGAAAAGCGAGATTGTCACAAACAGTACAAGAATGGTTTTGAATACCTATCAGGAACTTTTGAATAGAACATACAGTTTGATGGATGAGGCGCAAATTGCAAGAGTGGTAAAATATCTTTTTGAAACAGAACGCGTGGTGGCATGCGGAAAGGGTAGTTCCGGACTGGCAGCAAGTGAAATGGAAAATCGGTTTATGCGGGTTGGTGTAGATATAGACTCCTTGCAGGATACGGATCGAATGCGTATGCAGGCAGTGTTTTTGAACAAACGAAGTTTAGTCTGTGGACTTACGCTGAGCGGAGAAACCAGAGAAGTTCTGTATCTTTTAAAAGAGGCCCACAAAAAGGGAGCAAAAACAGTTATTATTACCGCCAATGACAAAGAAATCTATACAGATTTTTGCAGCGAGGTGGTTTTGGTAGCTTCATTGAACCATCTCAATCATGGCAATGTCATCTCACCGCAGTTTCCAATTTTGGTAATGCTGGATATTATTTATAATTATTATGTTAGCAATGAGAAGTATGAGAAAGCACAGATGTATGACGATACGCTTCGGGCACTCAAATCAGGGCAGTCTCATATTCCTGCTTTCCTGCAGGAAGAATGAGCGGACATACAAATGAAAAATCCGCTCAAAAAGTGCGGCGAAAGAGGATTCGTTTTAGAGCCGCCGCACAGCGACGATAAACAGGAGTGATGAGAATGTGGCGCGATATTTTTAATCCAGAAAATTTGGTTTTTCGTATGCTGTCAAAAGGAGTTGACTTTGTAGGGCTGTCATTATTATGGCTTTTGCTCTGCATACCCATTGTGACAATTGGGCCGGCAACAGCAGCGCTTTATTATACAGTGGTAAAAGTTTTCAGACAAAAAAAGGAGGACGCTTTTCGGACATATCTGAAAGCGTTCCAAGAAAATTTAAAGCAGGGAATACTTGTCACACTGGTTTGCCTTCCAATAGCAGTTTTTTTAGCTTGGGGTTACAATGTTATGGCAAGTAATGTTTCCACTTCAGCAGGGGTGGTCATGTATATGGCATACTATGTTGTTTTGCTGGTTCCAGCAGCAATTTTCTGCTACCTGTTTCCTTTGATGGGGCGGTTTTCATTTCAAACAGGTGCGCTTTTTCGAACGGCATTTATTATGGCATTGCGGCATTTGCCATCAACGATTATTATCGTGATGCTGACAGTGGAAATGACTGTGTATACGCTGGAAAAATGGTGGCCAGTGTTCATTACGCCCGTATTGACAATACTTTTGGCTTCCCTGTTTTTGGAACGGATTTTCCCGAAATATTTAAGCAAAGAAGAATTGGAGAAGTTTGGTTTTTGCAGATAGTCATTTTGATGCGCATTATTGGTTAAAGGGACTGTCTGAAAAAATAAATTATTTATAAAGGAGAGAAAAATATGAAAAAGGTGATGAAAAAACTTACAGCACTTGGGCTTTCTTCAGCGATGGTGCTGTCACTGGCAGCATGTGGAAACAATGCATCTGAGCAGACAACACAACAGACGCCAGAGACAAAAGAGCAGGCTCCGGCAGAAACAAAAGCTGCTGACAGCAGTGAGGCTGCCGAAACAACGAATAACGATGCAGATACCTCGACTGAAAATACTGGAGGGGACCTCAACGCCTCTATTACGTTGTGGACATATCCGATTGGTAACTGGGGTGACTCAGCAACCGTTGACAGTCTCATATCGAGCTTCAATGAGACATACCCTGGAATTAGTGTAACTGTAGAATACTTGGATTATACCAATGGTGATGATCAGGTAAACACAGCGATTGAAGGCGGTCAGGCACCAGATATCGTTATGGAAGGACCAGAGCGTTTGGTGGCAAACTGGGGTTCCAGAGGATTGATGGTTGACTTATCAGACCTTTTTGCAACAGAAGCAGGCGGAGAAATCTATGAATCTGTAGAATCTGCATGCAAGTCTTCTGACGGCAAATATTATGAATATCCTCTTTGTATGGTAGCACATTGTATGGCAATCAACCAGAATATGTTTGAAGCTGCAGACGCAATGCAGTATTTGGATGTTGAGAACCACACATGGACTACAGAAAATTTCCTGAAGGCAGTTCAGGCTGTATATGATTCCGGCCAAGAAAACGTAGGGGCTATCTACTGTTCAGGACAGGGCGGAGACCAGGGAACCAGAGCGATTATCAATAACCTGTACAGCTCAACCTTTACCAATGCTGAACACACAGAGTTTACAGCAAACACACCAGAAAATATCAAGGCGCTGGAAACATTGTATGCGCAGGACGGAATTAACTTTGATCCTTCTATCAATGGTGGTGAGGAAATCACATTGTTCCGTAATGGTACATTAGCAATGTCATTCTGCTGGAATGCAGCGCAGCAGACAAATTCAGATAACTCCGCAGCAGGCACAACAAACAATGGCGATACAATTCTTCCAATGCTGTTCCCTTCCGATGATGGAAAGACAGAGCTTTGCGGCGGTATTTGGGGATTTGGCGTATTTGATAATGGCGATCAGAATAAGATCGATGCAGCAAAGACCTTCATCGACTTTATCTGCAATGACCCAAATCAGGTAAATGAGAGCGTAAAGGCTTCTACATACTTCCCGGTACGTCCTACTTTGACAGGAATCTATGATGGAACAGAAACAGCTGATACAATGAATACATTCTCTACATACTTCATGCCTTCTATGGGTGATTACTATCAGGTAGTTCCAGGCTGGGCTGAAGCTCGTACAGAGTGGTGGAACATGCTGCAGCGTATTGGAACAGGCGGCGATGTTAAGACTGAGGTTGAGACATTTGTGACAAATGCCAATGCAGCAGCAGGTGCAGGAAACTAATAATTAATTTTTGTGGCAGCATACAGGGTTCGCTCTGATGCTGCCGCGAAAATTAAAGGGATAGAATGGATGGGATGAATATTCCCTTCCTAGTATTATTAGAACACATGTAAAGGAAAGGGGTGTTATTCATGGCAAAATCATCCAATATGACAGGCAGGAGTAAGGCGCTGGTGTGGAGAGAAACGCGTTCCGCTTATCTTTTCCTTCTGCCAAACATGATATTCTTTATTGGATTTGTTATTATTCCAATGGTTCTTTGTATTTACACAAGTTTCTTTGACTCTACCATGGGAAAAGATGCGAAGGATATATTTATTGGATTTCAAAATTACATAGAATTGTGGAAAGATCCAATTTTTGTTCGTTCCTTGAAGAATACATTTGTGATTGTGATCGTATCAGTACCAGTGGTGTGCATTTTCTCTTTGTGGGTTGCTGCGCTGATTTATAAATTGAAGGGACCTATCCTGTCTACCTTCCGTTGTGTTTTCTACCTTCCAGTAGTTACAGGTTCCGTAGCAGTTACGGTAGTTTGGAAATGGATGTTCAATAACTACTATGGTATTTTTAACTATGTTGGCAAGGGCGTTGGTCTGATAGACAAAAATATCAACTGGCTCGGCGATGAGCGCTATGCTCTTTGGTGTATCATTCTTATTTTGCTGACAACTTCTGTAGGGCAGCCGATTGTGCTTTATGTATCAGCTCTTGGAAATGTGGATACTTCTCTGGTAGAAGCTTCTGAGGTGGATGGAGCGACACATTTACAACAATTCTGGAAAATAAAATGGCCTTTGATTATGCCGACAACACTATATATCTTGGTTATTACGACAATTAACAGTTTCCAGTGTTTCGCACTGATTCAGCTGCTGACTTCCGGCGGACCGAACCATAGCACAGATACAGTTATGTACTATATTTACTATTCAGCATTCAAGCTTTATCGTTATGGCTATGGAAATGCAATGGGCGTGGTTCTGGCAATCTTCATTGCGCTCCTTTCCGCTATTCAGTTCAAAGTAGCTAAGGAGAAATAGGAGGTGAAAGTATGAATTCAGGTGTAAAACGAATAAGTGTCTATAAAATTGTATCATTGATTGTATTGGTTATTCTTGCAATTATGTTTGCTTTTCCTCTCTATTGGATTGTTACTGGTTCCTTTAAGACAGCAGCATCGATCAATGCTACGACTCCTGACTGGTTTCCAAAGGAATGGGTTATGGATAACTTTAACAAGTTATTCAGCAAGCAGACTGCTCCATTATGGGAACTTGCCCTGCCGTTTAGCAGCAAGTTTTCCGCAGAAGGAAAACCGATCATTTTTTCCGCAGGTCCTGTAGTGCCGGCAGCAGTCCGCTGGCTGGTGAATACTGTGTTTATGGCAGTAATGGCAATGATTCTCACTTGTATTACATCTGCTATGGCAGGATATGCATTGGCTAAAAAGCGATTCAAAGGACAGCATGTATTATTCACTTTGATCGTATGTGCAATGGCACTTCCCAAGCAGGTTATTTTGATTCCATTGCTCCGTGAAATGTCAGCATTATCACTGTACAATACAATGTGGGCGGTTATTTTCCCTACTGTAGGATGGCCGTTTGGCGTGTTCTTGATGAAGCAGTTTTCGGAAGGTGTTCCGGGAGAAATGCTAGAGGCAGCCAGAATTGATGGTGCAGGAGAAGCAAAGACTTTTGTTGATATCGTGGTTCCAATGATTAAGCCAGGAATTGGTGCATTGGCAATCTTTACCTTTATCAATAGCTGGAATGATTACTTTATGCAGTTAATCATGCTCAACAGTACCAGCAAACTGACAATTTCTCTTGGTATTGCGAAGCTGCAGGCAGAGAACTCCACAGACTTTGGTTTGATTATGGCAGGAGCTTCCTTGGCAGCAATTCCAATTATAGCGATATTCATAGCGTTTCAGAAGTACTTTACACAAGGTATTGCAATGGGGGCTGTAAAGGGTTAAAAGTCTTGTAAAAATTGATACGATAAGCGGTCTTGTGCCGTATAAAAATTGAGCGCGTTGGCGCTCAATTTTTTGTGGCTTGATAGGTTCTTAATAATTTATCACTCCAATGGACTCTGAAAAATTGAATGAGCGGTCCAGTGCAGAATGCAAGGATAACCGTTCCAATCCCAATAATTTTCCACTGGATACCGATTTGCATACCTGTGATAAATCCAATGGCAACGCAGATAATATCAAGAATGATTCTTGCAATGCGGAATTGAATGCTGCCTTTTGTGAGTGTTTCCACAATATAGCCTGCGGCATCGTAAGGCGACATACCCATATCTGCAGAAATATACAGAGCATCACCAATACAAATCAAAAGTACTGCAGCAATCAGTAAAAAAATGCGAAGAGGCCATGTATCAAGAGCGATTTGATATTTTGCCAGAAGCCACATGACAAAATCCGCTGTATAGCCTACAAAAACCATGTTGAAAATAGTTCCAAATCCAATAAACTGCCGTTTGAACAGAAAGACAAAAACCAAAACGATGGCATTGACAATAAGCTGAAGCGTGCCAAACTGCATTCCAATCCGAGAACTGATGCCTGTATTCATTGCGGTAAAAGGATCTGCACCCATCGCAGCAATTTTGAAGAGCCCTACGGCAATTCCAACCATAAAAATACCAATCACAACCGCCAATCCCCGAATCAGGCAGGCGCTTAAATTTTTATTATTCATTTTCTTCCTCATTTCTTTATTTATGTATGCTTGGGAACTTTCCGCAGACGATGCGTTTCAGTAACCTAAGAATTAACAGTTTAGTCTTCGGCGACTGATTGTAAAATCAGGTTTGTGATGTTACACTAAAAATAATAGTACAAAAATATCCATGCAAAAACGGGGGTGCCTATGGAAAACTCATTTTTCGTCGAATTTCCCACGATGGAAATAGAAGACTTACATGTAAACAACTTTGGTTATTCAATCACAAAATCTTGTCATAAATATGGTCCTGCTGTGCGCAGCTTTTATTTAATTCACTATGTCCTGGATGGAAAGGGTGAATTTTTTTGCAATAACAAAAGCTATCAACTCAAAAAGGGGCAAGGTTTTTTGATAGAGCCAGATTATCAGACGGTGTATATGTCAGATGCTGCAGATCCTTGGACATATGTGTGGGTAGGCTTTTCTGGAAAAAAGGCGAAGGAAATTTTGAACACGATTGGCATTTGTCAGGATTTTCCGATTTTTAGCTGTGAAGAGGAACAACATCCTGAAAAATATGTAATGGATATGCTGCAGCATAATAATGCTGGATCGGTGGATCAATACCGACAAATGGCGATGCTCTATCTGTTTTTTTCCTGTCTTGCCAAATCCAATAAAGAGAATGCCCATTTTGATTCCAAGGACAATATTTATGTTATGCATGCGATTCGTTATATTCAGAATCACTACAGTGAGCCTTTGCACATTGAAGAGATTGCGCGTTATGTAGGGCTGAACCGCAGCTATCTGAGCACATTATTTAAAAAGCACACAGGTCTGTCTCCATTGAAGTATCTTCAGAATTTCCGCCTTACCAAGGCGGCATACCTGCTTTCTATGACTCAGCTTTCGATTGCTAGTATTGCGTTTTCCTGCGGTTATCAGGAGCCGGAATCTTTTCACAAAATATTTCGAAAGACAACAGGACTATCCCCTGGTAAGTATCGGATTCAGGAACAGTCCAAATCGGATGATAACCGCAAGAAATGCAATCCATTTGCTGGTACACAATTAGACATCATATGATGTAATTTCATATTGTAGGGACAGAAAATCGTGGCAGCCATCGCTTCCATCAATACTCGATCCAGAAGATTTATCTTCCAACATCAGCCCATACTGCATCAACTCATCCCCATAAGCGTCATAGGACAGATATTTGCTTTGGATGTGGTAGCGCTGATTTTTTAGTAATCCGCACAATGGCAGCCTCCGGTAGGGGCCGTTAATCTCGCTTAGAATGCGGGTAACAGTTATGAATGCCTTCTTTTTGTCTGGCGCAACGATTTCCCATGCTGCAAAATTGCTCTCAAAAGGACTGAGCAGCCGATAAAAATCGCCTTTTGAAATCAAGGCTCTGTTTTCCTTGTAAAATGCAACCTGATTCTTAACGATTTTGATTTCATCATCGCTTAGTTTATTCAAATCCAATTCATATCCAAATGCACCTGTATATGCGACAGTACCTCTTGTTTCGATCGGAGTGTTGCGCCCAACCTGCTCATTTGGACAGGCAGACACATGTGCCCCCATACTGCTTAAAGGATAGACGAAGCTGGTTCCGTACTGGATTTTCAAGCGTTCAATTGCATCGGAATCATCGGAAACCCAGCCTTGCGGTGCATAATACAGCATTCCTGCATCAAACCGCCCGCCGCCGCTGGAGCAGGATTCGATCAATAGTTTGGGAAATGCCTGTATCAATCGCTCATGCAAATCATATACACCAAGAATATAACGATGGAAAAGCTCTCCCTGCTGGTCTGCTGGATAAGCCAAAGAGTAACATTCGCTGATGGAACGGTTCATGTCCCATTTTATATAACTTATTTTAGCTTTTGATAGCATTTCAAATATTTGTTCATATATAGCGTCTACAACTTCTTTTCTAGAAAAATCAAGAACAAACTGGTTTCTGCCATGGGAAGCACTGCGTCCTGGTGTTTGAATTATATAATCAGGATGCGCACGGAAAAAGTCGCTGTCTTTGTTCACCATCTCTGGTTCAAACCAAAGTCCGAATTTCATACCTAGGGTTTCTATCTTCTCGGAAAGTCCTTCAATTCCGTTGGGAAGTTTTTCCTTGTTGGCTTTCCAGTCACCAAGTCCTCTCTTGTCATCATTGCGTGCGCCAAACCATCCGTCGTCGAGAACAAATAGCTCAATGCCGCACTCTTTTGCTTTTGTTGCAAACAAGATCAGATCGTCTTCTACATAATTGAATTGTGTTGCTTCCCAATTGTTAATCAAAACGGGCCGTTCCCGATCCCGCCAGTATCCCCTTGCAAGACGGCTGCGGTACAGACGATGGAACTGCTGGCTCATGCCGTTGAGACCGTCTTTGGAGTATACCATGATGGCTTCGGGAGTTGTGAAACTGGAATCGGGTTCTAATTTCCACTGAAATCCAAAAGGGTTGATCCCAAGCATAACGCGCAGTACCTCATAGTTGTCCACTTCTGCCTGTGCCAAAAAGTTTCCGCTGTAAATCAAACTAAATCCATAAGCTTCTCCGCTGCACTCTGTTGTGCTTTTGCGCTTCAATGCCAAAAAAGGGTTATGTTGGTGAGAAGAATTTCCCCGCATACTGGAAATGGCAGTGATTCCAGGCGCTAAATCTCGTGTTTTGACATAGCGTTCTCTTGACCAGGAACCAGATAGTTGAAGACTTTGATAATCTGCATCTGGCATATCAATGCTCATGCTCATTGCCCGATTGAGAAACAAAACTTCTTCTCCGCAGTTTGCAAACTGCACGCTTCTTGCAACAGCATCTACATCGCGGAAAATACTGTAGGAAAAAACAACTTCCAGGCTGCGCAGAGGGTCTTTCATATAAATTTCCAGCGTGGAAGCTTCGCTGTCGTCTTCTGTATAAACGGCAGGAAGCCCCGAAAGCGGTTTCTTGCCAGAAAAGATCTCATACCGCTGGTATTCTAGTTTGCAGATACGGCTGCCGTCGCTGCCCTGGATTTCCAGTGCAGGATAGCGGTAGTCAGAGGTTCCGTAGCTTGGATATTCCTGGCGCAGATGTTCATAAGAGGTATACAAATCTCCTTCGTTTATGTAGGTTGTCGTAGGGCGGTGCGCTTTTTCCACCATATGCAGATAGCTGCCGTTCGTGTTTAGTGCCTGTCCAAAATACAGGTGTCCAAGCTGGCCGCTTTCCATAATATAAAGCAGATAACTGATTCGCCCATTGTTTAGATGAAATACTTTTTCTTGTTCGTTTACGATAATCATTCTGTAGCACTCCTTGAATTTTATGCCATCAGTTTACTATGAAATGCCTAATCAATGAATGGAAATTTTTTTTGAGAATCTGTCCATTTGTTAGATTCTATATCGGTAATAGGAAGCCGATGAATGAACGGTGTTACTATTTGACAGCAGCTATCTTTGTATATCCTTGTCTAAATTTCGTAGTTGTGGTAAAATTTAATCATCGAAAGAACCTTTTGATAAAGAGGATTTTAAGAATCCGTAAAAACGGGAACGATAGAAAGGAATAACAAATGAGTACAACGGAGAATGGAACAAATAATGGAGTAGAAAACACATCAGATCAGATGATCAAAAAGCTTTGCCGGCAACTTGCCTATACCAGAATTATCTGTATCATCACATCTATTTTGACCATGTTTTTGCTTTTGGGTGGTGTGTATCTGTCAAAGCAAATATGGATAATCTCAAAGCAGGTTCAGCCAGTGATTGACCAGGTTGCGGCTGTAGATATAGAAAATGCGAATGCTGCACTCAAACAGGTGAGAGATTCGCTAGAGGGCATTGATTTAGAACAAGTTATGGCGGCGTTGGATCAGGCAGTAAGCACGTTAGAGGAGGTGGATATTGACGCACTCAATCATGCGATTGAAGGATTAGATACAAGGGAACTATCAGAAACACTTGCAAATATCAATGAGGCGGCATCGTCGCTTCGCGAAATGGAGGCTTCATTTAAAGCAATGTTTGGCAGAAAATAGAGTTGTTGCGCAAGACTGTAAATAGGAGGTAAGCATGTTAAAAGGAAAAGTAGCAGTTGTTACAGGGGGAACAAGGGGGATTGGCTTTGAGATTGTCAGAAAATATCTTGCAAACGGAGCTAAGGTAGTATTGTTTGGTTCACGAAAGGAAACGGTAGAAAAAGCGCTTGAGAATCTCCATGCAGAAAACGGAGCATGGGAAGTTGAAGGAAAGTGTCCGGAACTGACAAACGCAGCCGAGGTTGAACAAGCAATTTTAGATGTAAAAGACAAATATGGCAGAATTGATATTTTGGTAAATAATGCAGGAATTTCCCAAAGTACGCCATTGTATAACTACACGGCAGAGGAGTTTGACAAAGTGATTGACTTGAATGTAAAGGCAGTATTTTATGCGATTCTTCCTGCAGCAAAGATTATGAAAGAACAAGGCGGCGGCTGCATTATCAACACAAGTTCTATGGTAAGCATTTCCGGACAGTCGGCGGGAGTTGGGTATCCAGCAAGCAAATTTGCGGTGAACGGCATTACAATATCCTTGGCAAGAGAGCTGGGAAAAGATAATATCCGCGTGAACGCAGTTGCGCCAGGCGTCACAAAAACAGATATGGTAGCGGCGCTTCCGGAGGAGGTAGTCAAATCAATTTCAGCGAAGATTCCAATTGGAAGACCAGCAGAGCCGGAAGATGTGGCGAATGCATTTCTTTATCTTGCAAGTGATTTGGCAAGCTATGTCACAGGAGAGATTCTCTCCGTGGACGGAGCGGCAAAAGCATAAATAAAATATCATTCTTGACAAACATACTAATGGTATGATAACATGAACATACCATTAGTATGTTTCTCTTTATAGGAAATAGGGAGGTGAAAAAATGGCTAGAAATAAACACCCGGAGGAAACAATCAATTTGATATTGGAGGTTGCTTCCCGCCTGTTTATAGAAAAAGGGTATGAACATACGTCTATCCAAGACATTATCAACAATCTCGGAGGACTCAGCAAAGGGGCCATCTATCATCATTTTAAATCAAAAGAGGATATTCTTATTGCTGTTACAGAGAAAATGACAGAGGAATCCAATCAAATGCTGGCAGTGATTCGTGACCGCACAGACCTAACTGGAAAGGACAAACTAAAAATGATTTTTAAGGAGTCCATTCTAAGGCCGGTTCAAGATGATATCTTTTCGGCGGCACCAGATTTGAGCGATAGTCCACGATTGCTTTTTAGTATTTTTCGTGAGACTATGGAACAAGCGGCACCTGATTACATTCAACCAATTATTGAGCAAGGAATTGCAGATGGTTCCATTCAGACAGACTATCCAGCGGAATTGTCTCAACTTGTCATTCTTGTTGCAAATATTTGGATGAATCCAATGATTTTTAATGATTCGGAACAGGAATCATACCGCAAGTCTATGGTATTTCGCCAGATGATGCAGGGATTTGGCTTGGATATAATAGACGAGGAATTACTGGATCGGGTTCAAGAGTTGGCGATCTTGTACCAAAGAAATAAATAAAATTGAGCATGGTTTTGCAATGTTTATAAGAATAAAAACTGTCTGAAAAATGGCAGATTTTATTATAAATATATACATACCGCTTGAAGGTATGAAAATAAAAGAAACAATTGTTTTTGAAAGTACATTAAAGAAAAAGGAGGAGAAATGAGAACAAAATTATTTGAAAAAGATTTTACACTTGTTGTAATCGGGCAGATTATTTCGCTGTTTGGAAACGCCACGATTCGGTTTGCCCTGCCGTTGTATCTGCTGAATCAGACAGGATCCTCGGCACTGTATGGAACCGTTACTGCCTGCGCATTTATTCCGGCAGTTTTGATGTCGCCAATAGGCGGCATGATTGCGGATAGAGTAAATAAGCGCAATGTCATGGTCCTATTAGATTTTTTTACAGCAGCGGTGATTATGGCATTTTCGCTGCTTAGAGGAGGGGAAAATTTAATTCTGCTAATGACCGTGACGCTAATGCTTCTATATGGGATAGCAGGGGCGTATCAGCCTTCTGTACAGGCGAGTGTACCAGTGCTTGTATCTCAGGAACATCTTATGGAAGCAAATTCTGTTATCAATACCATCAGTGCATTTGCCTCTTTGATAGGGCCAGTTCTTGGCGGAATTTTGTACAGCACCTATGGTTTGACACCTGTGTTGTGGGTTTGTATGGTCTGTTTTTTCTTTTCAGCAGTTATGGAGCTGTTTATACACATACCCTATGAAAAACGGGGATTTGAAGGAAAAATACTGGAAATAATCAAAAGTGATTTTGCAGAAAGTATAGCATTTATCGGAAATAAAAAGCCGGTTCTTGGCAAAGGAATGTTTGTAATCTGTGGGATAAACCTGTTTTTGTCGGCAATGATACTTGTCAGTCTGCCCTACATGGTGACAGAAGTACTGACGCTCGATGCAGACAAAGCCAATCAGTTATACGGTTATGCACAGGGAGTATTGGCAGCAGGAGGACTGATAGGCGGCATTGGCGCTGGTGTTTTGGCAAATCGCCTGACCATACAAAAATCAGGGAATCTGATAATAATAAGTGCATTCAGTGTATTTCCGATGGGCATTGCACCGTTCGTATGTGAATCAGGATTTATCAATTATCTGATCATGACGGCGTGCTGTTTTATCATTATGGTTTGTGCAACCATTTTTTCGGTGCAGATGATGTCCTTTGTACAAGCGCAGACACCACAGGATTTGATAGGGAAAGTGATTGCGGTGATACTTACTGTCGGTATGTGCGCGCAGCCGCTTGGCAATGCGTTTTATGGGATTTTCTTTGAACTTTGCAAGGGGTATGAATTTGTGGTAATTTTGTTTTCGGGTATTGTATCCCTGATGCTTGCATTGGCTGCCAAAAATATTTTTAAAGAGATTGATGCAACGTAAAGATTGAGCGCGCTGGCGCTCAATTTTTATTGAGGGGCTTCAAAAACGATCTAGAACAGTAACAATAATGTGTTACAATTCACACTTACGCCAGATTTCTCATATACTTACAACGATTTCGGTGTGAATTGCAACAATTGATGCACACAAAATGCTAAAAAGCACGCATTTTGGCGCTTGCTCCGACGCCATGCAGCAAGTGCATGGCGCGGGTGTGAAAAGTAACAATAATGTATACAAAATTGTTTTGCAATAAGGTGTTCATTTTAGTATTCTTTTATGTTAATATAAAAGAATAGAGTAAAATATAAATTTTGCAAGGCAGAAGTATGAAATAGATATAAAAATAGGGTTGTCATGGTCTAAAAAGAAGCATTTGAGAAAACAGCAAGAAAAGTGTTTGCAAAGAAATTTCGAGAATATATGGAAGAAAAAGGGCGGAAGGTGTGTTTTGATGGCGTAATAAAAGAATAGAATGAAAGGGATGATTATGAAATGTCAAGAAAAGATTTTAGGATACCATCAAGAGATGGCGTACACAAATTGCATGTTGTACTATGGGAGCCGGAAAATGAGATAAAAGCGGTGGTACAGATTTCTCATGGAATGATTGAGATGATTGACCGATATGAGGATTTTGCTTTGTTTTTGAATCAGAAAGGTTTTGCAGTGATTGGAAATGATCATTTAGGACATGGATTGACTGCGGGAAATGACAGCGACCTTGGGTATTTCTGCCCTGAGAACATGAGTGCGACAGTGGTGGCGGATCTTCACCGCGTTACCCGATATGCAAAAAAGAGATTTAAGAACAAACCTTTCTTTTTATTAGGACACAGTATGGGCTCTTTTATGGCAAGAAGATATTTGATGAAATATGGAATGGATTTGGATGGAGCGATTATTTGTGGAACAGGAAGTCAGAGCAGCATCGTGCTGGCTGCTGGGAAAATCGTAACCGCCGGAATGCGTCTGGTGGCAGGCGATCGGTTTCGCTCAAAGCTTCTGAAGCTTATGGCATTTGGCGCATATCAGAATCAGATATCCAATCTGCGCACAGACTGCGATTGGCTGACAAAGGACGAAAAAGCAGTCGATGCGTATCGGGCCAATAAATATTGCACCTATCTTTTTACTGTAAATGGGTATCGGACGCTTTTTGATGTTCTTTCATTTATCCAAAGAAAAAGAAATATTGACAGAATTCCCAAAGAACTGCCATTGTACTTTATAGCTGGGGAGCAGGACCCTGTAGGAAATTATGGAAAAAATGTGCGGCGGATTGCTGCTTTATACAAAAAAGCAGGGATTGAAGCAGTATCCCTGAAGCTGTATCCTGATGACAGGCATGAAATCCTAAATGAGACTGATAAAATGCAGGTTTATGAGGATATTCTTGATTGGCTGAATGCACAAATCAAAGAAGGAGGGTTTTAATGGCTGCCAGACTGCATGTTACAGGCAGCGGTTTGCGTGAAGAAGAGCGCTATATGAAAGAAGCTCTCAAACAAGCCAAAAAGGCATATGAATTAGGAGAGGTGCCAATAGGCTGTGTTATCGTACATGAGGATAAAATCATAGGGCGAGGATACAATCGCAGAAATACAGATAAAAACACACTTTCCCACGCAGAACTAACCGCCATAAAAAAGGCGAGCAAGGTTATGGGAGATTGGCGTTTGGAAACATGCACCATCTATGTGACGCTTGAACCATGTCAGATGTGTGCCGGCGCGATTGTACAGGCACGTATTCCAAAAGCTGTGATGGCATGCAAAAATCCAAAGGCGGGGTGCGCCGGGTCCGTACTGAATATACTTGATATGCCGGAGTTTAACCATCAGGTGGAAACTGTCAGCGGTGTGATGGAGGAAGAATGCGCCGCACTGCTGAAACGGTTTTTTAAAGAACTGCGGGAGAAAAATAAAGCATTGAAAAAACAGAAGACTTTGATGTGATTCTGTCAACCTAAAAGCGTTGCCGCGGGGCAGCGCTTTTAGGTTGCGTATATGGCGGGATTATGGTATACTATAGCATGTCCAACAAAGATATTTTGGGACATGTTTGAGTTATGAAAATGAGGATGGAGTTATTTCTATGGATGAAATTGCAGTACTGATTCCCTGCTACAATGAAAGCAAGACGATTGGGAAGGTGGTTAGGGATTTTAAGGAGGCACTTCCAAAGGCGGTTGTATATGTTTATGACAACAATTCCAAGGACAAAACAGACCAGATTGCACGCCAGGCAGGGGCAGTCGTGCGCTATGAGTACCAGCAGGGCAAAGGAAATGTTATCCGAAGAATGTTTCGTGAGATTGACGCTAAGTGTTATATTATGGTCGATGGTGATGATACGTATCCTGCGAATGAGGCGCTGAAGCTGTGCGATGCAGTGCTCAACAGAGGAGCAGATATGGTTGTGGGAGACAGGCTTTCTTCTTCTTATTTTGAGGAAAATAAGCGGCCATTTCACAATATTGGCAATTCACTGGTACGCGGTGTTATCAACAGAATGTTTAAGAGTGATATTCGCGATATTATGACAGGCTATAGGGCGTTTAGTTATCAGTTTGTCAAATCCTTTCCAGTACTATCCAAAGGATTTGAGATTGAGACAGAGATGAGCATTCATGCAATTGACAAAAATATGCGTGTAGAAAATGTGATTATCCAATATCGCGACAGACCAGAAGGCAGTGTGTCAAAACTTAACACCTATTCAGATGGCTTTCGGGTTATTATGACGATTATCAAACTATACAAAAATTATAAGCCGATGGGATTTTTTACATGGATCTCAGCGATTTTGGCGCTGATTTCGACACTGTTTCTGATTCCTGTGATTGGTGAGTATTTATCCACAGGATTAGTGGAACGCTTTCCCACGCTGATAGTGTGCTGTTTTGTTTATATTGCAGCAATACAAGCCCTTTTTGCCGGATTGATGCTCTCGTCGATGAAGCAGAAAAATATGCAGGATTTCGAAATGAATCTGGTACTTTTGGAAACAGAATACAAAAAGAAAAACAGACGGCGCAGAAAGCCAGATAATAAGGAACGCATAAAGGATAAAGAGAAGTTCAGAGGAAAATAAAACAGAATGAAAATACCAATGGATTATGTGGCAGTTGATATTGAAACGACAGGGCTGTATCCCAAATACGATAAAATCATAGAGATTGGCGCTGCCAGAGTCAGAGATGGGAAAGTAGAAGATACCTTCTCGGTTTTTGTCAATCCAGGGCAAAGCCTTCCGCCAAAGATTGTTGAACTGACAGGGATTCATGACCAAGATGTTTGTGAAGCGCCTTATATTGAGCAGGTGTTTCAGGATTTTATGGCATTTGTGGGACAAGATGTGCTTTTGGGGCACAATCTGCTGTTTGATTACGCTTTTTTAAAAAGAGCGGCAACAAACCAGAAAATACCATTTCAGCGGACAGGAATTGACACTCTTCATATTGCCAGGAAATTTTTGGACAAGCTTGAAAGCAGAAATCTCGGCTTTCTATGTGCGTATTACCATATAGAGCTGGAAGCGCACAGGGCGCTGAACGACGCGATAGCAGCGCACCAACTTTATCAAATCTTTGCGGAACAATATGCTGACAAGGAGGAAGAAGGCGCTGTTTTTCAGCCAAAGCCGCTTGTGTATCAGGCAAAAAAAGAAAATCCGGCAACACCCAAACAGCTTGCGTTTTTGCGGCAGCTTGCGGTGCGCCACAAACTGAACTGTGAAGAAATGATGCTTGCGCCAATTGAAAATGTGACAGAAGTGTATACCAATCTTGAGAAACTGACAAAAAATGAAGCAAGCAGACTTATTGATAAGCTGCTTGCAAATTTTGGACGATAGTATCTTTCAACATGGAGCGGATACTCTGGGCCTGATTGATGAGATTCGTTATCTTTTCAGGAGTACCTGCATCATGGTATAATTTCGCCAGAAGATAATAACTCTTGCTGACATCTGTTCCGGTTGAAACTGCAAATTCAAGCACATGGATAGCGTCTGCATCATTGGAATTTTCATGAAGCAGTTCTGCAAGCTTTTGCAGAATTGTTACAAGTTTTGTGTAATGAAAATCATAATCGCTTAATATATTAATATTGGCGGTGCCATATTCCAGCTTGAGATCTGTGTTGGTAAAACCTGTGAGATTGACAATCTTGTATGCGGACAAGTCCTTGAGGTCACGTAGAAAGCTTTCAATTTCCTCCGTCACAGGCGTCATATGCAGGATGCTTTCAGGAATTGTGACATAGTTGAGATTGTCGAGGGACTTTTTTCTGGTAAAATTGGATTCCCGCTCGCGCTCCCAGAATTTACGTTCTTTGTCTTCCTCCTCCCGCTTTGATTTTTGCCGGGACAAAAAGTATAGAAGACAAAACAGCAGAGTGCTTGATAAAATAATTAAATTCATATATAATATCCTTTCGAAAAGGGGTGAAGGGCCATGTGGAACATGAACCACAAAAAAACGCAGCGTACTGTTGCAGCCGTGATAGCGGTGCTTTTGGTGTTGGCTATGATAGTGCCGCTTGTGGCAAGTATCGTAGGATACTGACAAAACATATCATATTATTATATAGTATAGTATCTGTTTTGTGAAATTACAAGGTGCAACATGAATTTCGTGATTGAAAAAGGAAGAGTGAAAAAATTGAGAAAGAGAGTGATTAAAAAGATAACATTAAAAATAGCAGGGCTGATGCTTCTTTTGGCCTTTGCAGTTCTTTTGTCTGGGGCACATAGCAAAACTGTGCGCGCCGCGGAGGCGGAAGAGCGAATCCTAGACGGCGTATTTATGGGCGAAGTGGATCTTTCAGGCATGACAGCGGATGAGGCGAGGACATCGGTTGCCGAATATGTAGAGGGATTGAAACAAAAAAATGTGATGTTTGGTGCGGCGAATGACTGTTATGTGGCGGTAACAATTGGCGATTTGGGACTGAAATGGGATAATGAACAGGATATTGACGCTGCAGTTTCTCTCGGAAAAAAAGGAAATATCGTTAAGAGATATAAGATAATGCAGGACTTGAAGAATGGAAACAAAGTTTATAAACTTGCGTTGTCGCTGGATCAGGATCTGGTTCGCGCAGTACTTCAGGAACAGTGTACAGAATATGATATTCCGGCAATCAATGCGACAATGACCCGTGTTGATGGTCAGTTTGTGATTGAGGACGGCCAGACAGGTCAGGGTGTCAATATAGAAGAATCTTTGAACAAGACCTGTGAGTACATTGCCAATGAATGGGACTATCAAGATGCGTCTATCGACCTGGTGATTGATATAACAGAGCCAAAAGGAAGTGCAGAGGAATTGGCAAAGCTTACGGATGTTTTGGGAACATTTACGACAAGCTATTCAACAAGCAGCGCATCAAGATGCAAAAACATAGAAAATGCCTGCCGTCTTATCAATGGCACAATTTTGTATCCTGGCGATGAGTTTTCAACATATGAGACAATCAAACCATTTACAAAAGAAAATGGGTATTATCCAGCGGGATCTTATCTGAACGGCAAAGTAGTGGACAGTATTGGAGGCGGTATTTGCCAGGTGTCTACGACACTCTACAATGTAGTACTGCTTTCAGAGCTTGAAGTGGTAGAAAGGCATAATCACTCGATGATTATTTCTTATGTGGACCCCTCTATGGATGCTGCGATAGCAGAATCTGCGGGCAAGGATTTCCGGTTTGTCAATAACTTTGCAAATCCGATTTATATTGAGGGAAGTATAGAGGGAAAAACAATTACATTTACATTCTATGGTGTGGAGACAAGAGATCCAGGACGAAAAATCCGCTATGAGAGCGAGACATTGAGCACGACACGTCCGGATCGAGAAGATATCACAGCTTCAGCAAGCCAGGGGGTGGGATACATCAGCGTGCAGTCAGCACATATAGGCTATACAGCACAGCTATGGAAAATCGTGGAAGAAAATGGTGTAGAGGTAAGCCGTGAGGTGATAAATAAGAGTTCCTATAAGGCGTCGCCTAGAACTGCGGTGGTAGGAGTCAACACCGATAATCCGGTGTATGCAGCCAGAATGCAGGCGGCAGTGGCATCGGGAAGCATCGACGCCTGCAAAGCGGAAGCGGCGGCAATCCAGGCGGAGATGGCGGCGGCAGCGCAGCAGCAGGCAGATTTGGAAGCATATTATCAGGCGCTTCTTCAGCAGCAGCTCGAACAGCAGGCACAGGCAGAACAGCAACTCGAACCGTAGTTTTGGTTGCCAAGAAAGGGATTTTTGATGGAATGTGGGAAATTGACAGAGAGTATTTATGAGCGCTCGATTGTCAAAGTAGTCAAAACCAATACAATCACAAATAAAAAGTTTTATGAAGGCGCAGGGCTGGGGGCAGACTGCGCCGCTTTGACGGACAGCAGTTTGACAGGAATATTGTCGGGGCAGGCTATGGCGTTTGGATGGGACAGCAAAGTGGCGGCAAGAGCCTATATAGCCTCTGTGAATCATGCTGTGGCTTGTAGTGCAGGATGCAGGGGGAAAGAGCTGTCAGAGAATGTATTTGCCAATTTGACAGTATTGGTTCCAGAGCGTCTGCGTGAAATCAAGGTTCGCGCTATGATACAAGAGGCGGCATTGCAGGCTGACAGAGCAGGAATTCCGCTGCTTGCCTGCAATGTTCAGGTATTGCCTGTTGCAGAAGAACCGATGGCAGTCTGTTCAGTCAGCGCAGGATTTGACGATTCTGAAGTCAGCCAGACGCGGACAAAAAACAGTGTGCAGGCAGATAAAGAGATCGTTATGACGAAATGGATAGGGCTGGAAGGCACAGCGGTTATTGCGGACCAAAGCGGCGAGATACTCCGCAGACGATATCCCTCAGATATTGTTTCTGAGGCGGCGGGCTTTTACCGATATTTGTCTGTCGCAGCAGAGGCCGCCTGCGCCGTTAAGTCCGGCGCAAACTATCTGCATGTGCCAAGAGAGGGAGGCATTTTTGGAGGACTGTGGCAGTTGGCAGCAGAGAATGGCGTTGGACTGGTCATAGACTTAAAGAAGATTCCTGTGAGACAGGAAACGATAGAGGTGTGTGAATTTTTTGATTTGAACCCTTATGAGCTTTTGGCAGGCGGCTGCCTGCTGATAATCACTGACAATGGCAGTGCACTGGTGCGTGCGCTGAAAGAATCCGGCATATCGTCCGCAGTCATTGGGCGGACAACACAGGGAAATGACCGAATGATATGTCATGAAGAAGAAGTGCGGTATTTGGAACCTGCAAGAAAAGATGCATTGTATGCGTATCGTTTGGCAGTGGAAAAGCGAAACAAAAAGGGTGAGAACAGTTAAAGATATGGAGGAATCATTGTGAGAGAGAAAATTTTATCAATTATAGAAAAAAACAGCAGAATTGATTTGCATGAGCTTGCGATTATCCTTGGAATGGATGAAGTTTTGATTGTAAATGAGATGGAGCAGATGGAGAAGGAAGGCATTATCTGCGGATATCATACCTTGATTGATTGGGAAAAGACGGATGTAGAGAAAGTGAACGCGCTGATTGAGGTACGTGTGACACCACAGCGCGGCAAAGGGTTTGACAGTATTGCAGAGCGCATCTATAAATATCCGGAGGTACATGCAGTTTATCTTATTTCTGGCGGTTATGATTTGCTTGTGAGCCTTGAGGGGAAATCCCTCAAAGAAGTGTCAAACTTTGTGTCTGACAAGCTTTCTACACTCGATTCTGTGATTAGCACAGCAACGCATTTTATTCTGAAGAAATACAAAGATCATGGTACGATACTGGAAAAAAGAGAGTCAGATGAAAGGATACAGGTGACGCCATGAGAAATCCGCTGTCAAAAACAATTGTAGATATAAAACCGTCAGGAATACGGAAATATTTTGATATTGTCAGCGAGATGAATGATCCGAATGTGATTTCACTCGGGGTCGGGGAGCCTGACTTTGAGACGCCTTGGCATATCAGGGACGAGGGGATTTATTCTCTTGAGAAGGGACGGACATTTTATACTGGAAATGCAGGATTGCTGGAGCTGCGTGAAGAGATAAGCAAATATCTCAAGAGACGTTTTGATATGGAATATGACGCAAAAGAGGAGACGCTGGTGACAGTCGGCGGTTCCGAGGCAATTGATATTGCATTGCGCGCAATGATTGATCCAGGGGATGAAATTATTATTCCACAGCCAAGTTATGTCTCATATGAACCATGTGCGATTTTAGCAGGCGGTAAGCCTGTGATTATCGAGCTGAAAAATGAGAATCAGTTTCGTCTGACGGCACAGGAGCTTGAAGCAGCAATCACAGAAAAAACAAAAGTACTGATACTGCCATTTCCCAATAATCCGACAGGAGCGATCATGGAACGCCAGGATTTGGAGGCAGTTGCAAAAGTGATAGAGAAACACGATATATTTGTGCTTTCCGATGAAATTTATGCAGAACTTTGCTACACTGACAAGCATGTTTCCATTGTGAATATCCCAGGAATGCGAGAACGAACGATTCTGATTAATGGATTTTCGAAAGCTTATGCGATGACTGGGTGGCGGCTTGGATATGCGTGCGGACCAAGACACATCATAGAACAAATGTACAAAATTCATCAGTTTTGTATCATGTGTGCGCCGACAACTTCACAGTATGCGGCAATTGATGCGCTAAAGAACGGCGATGCAGATGTTCAGATGATGCGGGAGTCTTATAATCAGAGACGCCGTTATCTGGTGAATGCATTTCAGGAGATGGGACTTGACTGTTTTGAGCCTTTTGGTGCGTTTTACATATTCCCCTGCGTGAAACAGTTTGGCATGACAAGCGATGAATTTGCGACAAAGCTTTTGAAACAAGAAAAGCTTGCTGTGGTTCCGGGAAATGCGTTTGGAGACAGCGGAGAGGGATTTTTGCGTATTTCCTACGCATATTCGCTTGAAAAGCTCAAGATTGCAATTGGCAGATTAAGACATTTTGTAGAAGGACTGAATCGCGTATCCGATTAAGTGGGATAAAATAACATTCGCTTATCGCAAAAAACTGCTCTGACATTGGAGGATTTGTATGAATATTGTACTGCATCAGCCGGAAATACCCCCAAATACTGGAAATATAGGCCGTACCTGTGTTGCTACAGGTACGGTTCTTCACCTGATAGAGCCGCTTGGCTTTGAGATTACAGAAAAGGAACTCCGCCGGGCTGGAATGGATTATTGGAAGCATTTGGACGTGCGGCGTTATCAAAACTTTGAAAATTTTATAGAAAAGAATTTTAGCTCTGGCACAGAAATGAATCATACCAAGCCGCGAATTTGGATGGCAACCACGAAAGCAAAGAAATTGTATACACAGGCTGATTTTGGGCCAGATGATTTTATCATGTTTGGAAAAGAGAGCGCAGGTATCCCGGAGGAAATTCTGGTAGATTATGAGGAGACTTGCATACGGATTCCGATGCTTGATAGTATTCGCAGCCTGAATCTCTCAAATAGTGTCAGTATTGTGCTGTATGAGGCATTGCGCCAGCAGAATTTTGCAGGGCTGCAGCAGGAAGGCCAGCTGCATCGTCTGCATTGGAGTAACAGTTCAGCCCAGGACTTTGCACTACGCTGCAAAGTCCGTAAGAATACGTAATGGTTGAGATGCATCAAGCCATCGCGAAGCGATTCTGCATGGCTTGATGCCTGTAACAGGAAGCCAAAGGCTGAACTGTTACGCATTGGAAATCGTGCTGTTAAAAAAAGGTTGCCAATGAACCATAAATCAATTATACTAATAGTACAAGAAAACGTGCCCGTGCACGCACGGAGCGTAATAGGGATTTGCAAAGAAAGGCAGGTATGATAATGTATTATATTGGTGTAGATCTTGGGACTTCGGCAGTGAAACTTCTTTTGATGGAAGGAAATGGTACAATTGCAAAGATTGTATCCAAAGAATATCCGTTATATTTCCCACAGCCTGGATGGAGTGAACAAAATCCGCAAGACTGGTGGAACGCAGTAAAAGAGGGCTTAAAGGAACTGACACAGGACTGTGACAAATCCAAAGTAGCAGGAATTAGCTTTGGCGGACAAATGCACGGACTTGTGATATTGGATAAAGAGGATCGGGTTATTCGCCCTGCTATTTTATGGAACGATGGCAGGACACAGGAAGAGACAGATTATTTGAATCATGAGATTGGAAAAGAGAATTTGTCAAAATATACGGCAAATATTGCATTTACCGGATTTACAGCGCCCAAGATTTTGTGGGTAAAAAATAAGGAACCGCAAAATTTTGAACGAATTGACAAGATTATGCTGCCCAAAGATTATATTGCATACATGCTTACTGGAAACTTTTGTACAGATGTGTCCGATGCGTCAGGGATGCTGCTGTTTGATGTGGAACATAAATGCTGGTCCGGGGAAATGATGAAAATATGCGGTGTAACGAGCAGACAGCTTGCAAAAATTTATGAAAGTTATGAAGTTGTCGGCACGTTAAAGCCGGAAGTGGCAAAAGAGCTTGACTTGCCCATGCAAGTGAAAGTGGTAGCCGGTGCAGGCGATAATGCGGCCGCGGCGATTGGAACAGGGACTGTCGGCGATGGCATGTGCAATATCTCGCTTGGGACGAGCGGAACGATATTTATTTCCAGCAAAAACTTTGGGGTTGATAAAAATAACGCGTTGCATTCTTTTGCACATGCAGATGGAAAATATCATCTGATGGGATGTATGTTAAGCGCTGCTTCGTGCAATAAATGGTGGATGGAAGAGATTATGCAGACAACAGAGTTTGCAAAAGAGCAGTCTGCAATAACAGACGCGATGCTTGGAAATAACCATGTATATTTTCTCCCATATCTGATGGGGGAGCGTTCGCCGCATAATGATGCCAATGCGCGTGGTACTTTTATTGGCATGACAATGGATTCTACAAGAGCAGATTTGTACCAGGCAGTGCTGGAAGGAGTGGCATTTGCGATCCGCGATTCTTTTGAGGTGGCAAAAAGTCTTGGCATATCGATTCAATCCTCGAAAATATGTGGAGGAGGCGCAAAAAGTCCCCTCTGGAAAAAGATTTTTGCCAATGTGCTCAATATCAGGCTCGATATTATTGAGACCGAAGAAGGACCAGGATATGGCGGGGCGATTTTGGCGGCAGTGGCATGTGGTGAATATGCTTCTGTGGAGGAGGCAGCAGAAAAGCTGATAAAAGTGGTTGACAGAGTGGAACCAGACAAGGAGCTTGCGGCACGCTACGAAGCGCGTTATCAGAAATTTGCACAGATTTATCCAACGGTCAAGGAGCTTTTTCCATGTATTTCATAAATCGGGCGCTGCGGCGCCTGATTTTTTTGTAAAAAGATTGAGATAAATGACAAAAAAATTTATAATAAACATGATACAAAAATATAACACAAAAATGAAGTATGCCAAAAAACAGGCATTTTTATCTTGATTTGAGTCGCAGCAAAGCTGCAGCATAGAGGTAAATATGCAGCATGGAGGTAAATATGCAGCATGGAGGTAAATATGCAGGAAGAGATACAGCAGAAAGATGAAAAACAGGAATATCAATATTTTGATTTGAACGCAATAAAAGAGAAATTGGAGTTTTCGAAAGAAAATTGGGAAGAAGGCAGTCGTCTCTTAGATTCCCGATTCGTTGTAATAGAAAATTTTTTTACTGGATATTATGACGGTATGGAAGAAATGGTGGCGCAGGTCGATGCAGTGGCCAAGAACAAGAAAAGAGTCTTTCCGATTATGTTAGCATTTACCAGAAATGCAGTACTGCAGACAGAATGCAGTTGTCCGGAGTGCAGACAATATTATTACAGGTATACACGCAAAAGAAGCTGTGCTTATATGGCGGCAATTCTTCAGGCGGCACAGATGCATCTGGAATCTCAGAACCTGGGAGATGCGACAGATAAAAAAGGCGTAATGATTCTTAGAGATTTTCAAATAAATCATACCAATCAAACGGTGTCCAATGCGATGGTGAACGAGGAAACTCTGACACTGGAACCAAGGCTTATCAATAGAGGAAAGGGACTTCAGCTATCTTTTAAAATCGGTTCAGGAAAGCTTTTTGTGGTAAAGGATCTGATAGAATTTTGCAGGCAGGTACAAAACTGTGAAATGGTTGTCTATGGCTCCAATACAAAACTGAACCACAATATCAATAACTTTACGCAAAGGGCCAGACAGTGGTATGAATTTATCAAAAAAGTGGTTCATGAGGAAGAGGATCTGATACAGCGTCTTTATGAGATGAGTTATCATTATAGCACAAAGAGCAAATGCCCAGAAGTGGAATTGTTTGGGTGGAGAATTGATCAGTTTGTTGAGATTCTGGGCACAGATTCTATTGAATATGAAAATAAGTATGCACACAACAAAGAAAAATTTCGCCTTGTCTGCAAGGAAGGCAGTCCGCAGATGACAATGCAGATTAGTAAAAATCAGCTTGACAATGAGAAAGAATTTCATGGTATTAAGGTTTCCTGCACAATGCCAGAGTTTTATTTGGGAACCCAAAGGGCATATTTCCTGCAGGATCAGGTTCTCTACAAAACAGATATTGATATTATCAATAAAATCCAGCCCATTTACAACAGAACTGTGAGAGGGGAGGTTTCGTTTCTGATAGGGCGGCATAAGTTATCGGATTTTTATTATTCGATGCTGCCGCAGCTTGAGGAGTTTTTTGTGGTGACAGAAGAGGACAGCGACCTGATTCAGCAATATCTGCCGCCGGAAGTGGAGTTTGTTTTTTATCTGGATGCGCCGGAGGGGGACATTACCTGCCGGGTGGCTGCGTGCTATAAAGACACAGAGTGTTCTGTCATGGACGCTGTACAGGATGGATATGCGGTTTCGTATGCGCCGTATCGCCTGAAGGGAAGAGAACAGGAAATATTTTTTCTCACAAAACAGTTTTTTCCGTATGTTGATATGCAGGCGGATCTGTTTTTCTGCAACCGGGAGGAAGACAGTATTTATGAAGTGATAAACAACGGCGTGGAATATCTTGCACAGTATGGAGATGTCAAATGTACAAGCGCATTCAAGCGGCTCAATATTGTGAAGAAAATGCGTATGAGCGTCGGCGTATCTGTGTCAGGCGGCTTACTGCAAATGGAAATAGAAACAGAAGATGTCAGCCGTGAAGAATTGCTTGAAGTTTTGAAAGGATATAAGGTTCACAAAAAATATTATCGACTGAAAAATGGGGATTTCCTGAATTTAGAGGATGAAAATCTGCTGATGATGAAGGAACTGATGGAAACCATGAAGCTTCCTGCGAAGGATTTTATCGAGGGGAAGGTGCAGATTCCCAGATACAGGACACTGTATCTGGACAAGCTGTTAGAGGAAAAAGAAGGACTTTATACCAACCGGGATAATCTGTTTCGAAGTATGGTGAAAAACTTCAAAACGATAACCGACGCGGATTATGAAATTCCGTCCAGCCTGAAACGCATTATGAGAGGTTATCAGAAAACAGGGTACCGCTGGCTGAAAACGTTAGAATCCTGTCAGTTTGGCGGAATTCTTGCGGATGATATGGGACTGGGAAAAACACTGCAGGCAATCTCCTTTTTGCTTTCTGCAAAGAAAAAAGGCGTTACCTCGCTTATTGTTGCGCCATCATCATTAGTGTTTAACTGGGGAGAGGAATTCGAACGGTTTGCACCGCAGATGAAGGTGCAGCTGATTGCCGGAGATCAGCAGGAACGCCAGAAAAAGATAGAATCCTGTGCGGAGTACGATGTGAGCATTACTTCTTATGACTTGCTCAAAAGAGATATTTCCTATTATAAAGGAAAAGCATTTCAATATGAGATTATAGATGAAGCACAATACATTAAGAATCATACAACAGCCGCGGCAAAGGCGGTGAAGGTGATAGACAGCCAAATGCGCATAGCGATGACAGGAACTCCGATAGAAAACAGACTGAGTGAACTGTGGAGTATTTTTGATTTTTTGATGCCGGGATTTCTGTATAATTATGAAACCTTTAAAAAAGAGATTGAAACCCCAGTTGTAAAAAATGGCGATGAAGGTGTGATGACCCGGCTGCAAAAAATGGTAGCGCCATTTATTATGAGGCGCCTGAAGATGGACGTGCTAAAAGATCTGCCCGATAAGTTGGAAGAGGTGCGCTATGTGAAATTTGACAAAGAGCAGCAGACTGTATACGACGCGCAGGTAGTACATATGCAGGAACTGCTTGCAGCGCAGGACAATGAAACATTCAATAAAAATAAACTGAAAGTACTTGCGGAGCTTACACGGCTTAGGCAGATATGCTGCGATCCAAGTTTATGCTTTGAGAATTACCAAGGGGAGTCGGGGAAACTGGATTCCTGTATGGAATTGGTGAAAAGCGCAATCGACGGCGGACACAAAATGCTTCTGTTTTCTCAGTTTACGTCAATGCTTGATTTGATTAAGAAAAGGCTTGAACAGGAGAAGATTGCGTATTATGTCATTACAGGCGATGTTACTAAGGAGAAGCGCCTGCAGCTTGTAAAGGAGTTTAACAAAGACACTGTTCCGGTATTTTTGATTTCACTCAAAGCAGGTGGTGTAGGTCTGAATCTGACAGGGGCAGATGTTGTGATTCACTATGATCCCTGGTGGAATATAGCGGCGCAGAATCAGGCAACAGACAGGGCGCACCGCATAGGCCAGACAAAAAAAGTGACGGTCTATAAACTGATAGCCAGACACACGATAGAAGAAAAGATACTAAAACTGCAAGAAACAAAACGTGATTTGGCAGAGCAAGTGATGAATGGAGAACTTGGACAGCTTGGAAGCATGAGCAAAGAAGAACTGCTTGCATTGCTGTAGGGGAAAGAGGTATTGTATGGCAGGAAAGCTTAAGCTTCCAATGGGGATTGAGAATTTTGAGAGAATACGTAAGGATGGATTTTATTATGTTGATAAAACAGGGATTATCAGGGATTTTCTGGAGAATCCGGCATATGTGAACCTGTTCACGCGTCCAAGGCGCTTTGGGAAAACGCTGAACATGAGTATGCTAAAGTGTTTTTTTGAAACGGGAAGTGACAGTACGATTTTTGACGGACTGGAGATTTCAGGGGAAAAAGAACTGTGTGAAGAATACATGGGGAAATTTCCTGTGATTTCAATTACCTTAAAGGGGGCAATAGGAGAAAACTTTGAAGAGGCAAAGATAATGCTTCGGAGAATTATAGGGAAAGAGGCAATGCGGTTTCGGTTTCTACTGAAAAGCGACAGGATTGATGACACAGAACGCAGTCAGTACGAGGCGCTTATCGGTACAGATAAAACAGGCACATTTACCATGTCGGATGATTTGCTCAAAGACAGTCTGCTGATGTTGCCGCACCTTTTGCAGAAGCATTATGGACAGGGGACAGTCATGCTGATAGACGAATACGGCGTGCCGCTTGATAAGGCGTATCAGGCAGGATACTATGATTCCATGGTGGAATTTATCAGGGGTTTATTTGGTAATGCATTTAAGACAAACGACAGCCTGAAATTTGCATTGCTGACAGGGTGCCTCAGAATATCAAAGGAAAGTGTTTTCACCGGACTCAATAATTTTAAGGTATATACTGTAAAGGATGTACGTTATAAGGAATATTTTGGCTTTACGGATGCAGAAGTAAGACAGATGCTGGAGTATTATGGACTGACAGGCCAGTATGATGCTATAAAGGAATGGTATGATGGTTATCTGTTTGGCAGCCTTGGCATCTACTGATTACTGCGCTGGGCAAAGGGACAGCAACCATTACAGTCACTGCAAACGATGGATCTGGCAAAAAAGCGTCCTGCAAAGTTACAGTTGTGACACCCATATATGAACTTTCTGCAATAAGCAGCACAGGATTTTCAGACAATGAGACAATTCCAATAGGAACTGGATGCAGCGTCGCATTAAAAACAACCGTGAATGGCGGCAGCAAAGATTATATGACAAAGCCAAACAATACAAAACTCAGATGGTCATCAAGCGATACCACCCAGGTAACAGTCAGTCAGAATGGAAAGGTTACGTGCAGGAAAAATGCTGTGCCAGGAAGTGAGGTGACAATAACAGCATCTGCAAAAGATGGATACGGCTGTCATATGGAGATAAAATTCCGGGTGTATGACCGGATAAAAAAAGTAGTTTATATGGATAATACAGGAAAAATACCGAACAAAAATACGATAAACGTCAGCCTTGCCACAGGATATGCCATGGACTATCCGCTATTGTATGGAAATATCAAGGTCATCACGCTGCATGGCACAGACAATTATTACAAGGAGTTTGATTTTCAAACGTCGGATCACAATGTTGTAATGCGTACCAAAAACAGCCAGTCCCGGACCGTGCTGATGGGAACTGCGTCTGGCAAGTCAAAAGTCACCTACACATCAAAAGACGGAGCAAAGGTGAAATTTATAATCAATTTCAAGGTAGTATATTAGAAATTCGTGCCACCCTTTTGGGTGGCATTTTGCCGTCAAAAACAGTGATGCAATGTAACAGTTCAGCCTAGGACTTTGCACTGTGCTGCAAAGTCCGTAAGAACGCATAGTGGCTGAGGTGCATCAAGCCCACCACGAAGTGGTTTTGCATGGCTTGATGCCCGTAACAGGAAGCCAAAGGCTGAACTGTTACGCTGCAATAGCAACTTATTGAAATGAATACTAGAACTATTTTGCAAAAGATGATACAATCTAGTATAACTCACTTTAGTGTCAGAATGACATTCAAAGGGGGTTATACAAATGATGTGTATCATTGACATCATGTGCAATGATACGGAAATACAAAATAGAGAAAAGACGAGGAGACCAACTATGTATTCAGAAGTGCAAAGGGAGATTGCAATTGACGAAGAACTAGATGGACTGATTGACAAGTTCATCAATGTGCACCTGCCGAAATATCGGGGGTGCAGCAAGCACACAATCAAGTCTTATGAAACAGCGATATGCCAGTTTCTGTCGTGGGTGTCAGATATTGGAGGGAGCATATCGCAGGAAAGCAAAAGCATTGGGGTGCTTGATTTTAACAGGAATCAGATAACAGAATGGCTGTATTTTATTGAAGAGAGGGGATGCTGTGCGGCAACCAGAAATCAAAGGCTGGCGGCGCTGCGTTCATTTTTTTTATTCGTTACAGATCAAAATACAGCATATATGGAAAATTACTACTCCATTGAACGGATACGCTGGAAAAAAACACCAACGCCTTCCAAGGATTTTTTGGATGAAGAGGAACTGAAATGTATCATGAATTGTATTGAGGGCAGAACCGATACAGCCATCAAGCATTATATGCTTTTGTGTGTCTTGTATGAGTCAGGTGCAAGAGTTCATGAGCTGATAAATATGAGGGCAGAGAATATTACACACGGGAAAGTATCTTACATTAAAATTTTGGGAAAGGGACAAAAGTTTCGAAATGTTTATATTTCAACGAATATTTCGCTTCTTATCAAGGAATATTGTCGTCATTTTGAGATTAAGCGGGGATATCTTTTTACGAACAGTTCCGGAAAACCGCTGTCAGAAGCAGGTGTCAATTTTATTATAAAAAAATATGTGAATATGGCGGCGGAGAAAATGCCATCGCTCTATGGAAAGAAAGTGACTGCGCATACGCTGCGCAGATCAAAGGCCACGCATATGCTGCAAAACAATATGAATTTGGTAGTGATACAGCATTTTCTGGGGCATGAATCCCTCAAAACAACAGAACAATATCTGGATATAGGAATCCGCGATATGGTGAATGCTGTGAATATATCACAAACAGCACGATACACAACCTATCAGTTTTGGAATGATTGTTACTGGCGGGAAGTTTCTGAGGAAGAACAAAAACAACCGCTGTTGTGCTAATGCTCTAGCAGATTGGTACTTTTATCCTATTGCTGGTAAATGCAGCCTCTTATATGATAAGCATGAAAAGTACTGCTATGCAGACTTTTTTCATCTGGATTTAAATAAAGCATATAAGAGGTATTTAGTATGAACAAAAGATTTGAAAAATGGGTGGCGGCTGTACTTGCTGCTATCGTGGCGGTTACAATCGCAGCCAATGTACAGCTTGTACAGGCAGAAGTGATTGTCAGGGAGGATTCGTGTCCGTCCAGCCTTGGCGGCGTAGTAGACTATGATAAAGAGCAGGAAGATAAAAGCGAGACGCCCCCAAGTACAGAACCCGAAACAACAGACGAGTTGGAAACACAAAAGGAAGAAGGCGAAACGCAGGCTCAGACAGATACACTTGTCGAAGACAATGCAAAGGAAGAAGAACACAGCGAAATACAAACCGAATACGAAACAGAGAGCGCCAAAACAGAAAACAGTGAAACGCAAACAGAACATGAGACTGAAGGAGAGATGGAGAGCGCTGAGGGAGAACACAGCGAAACACAAACAGAATACGAAACGGAAACTGAATCTCAGATAGACGAGGAGACCAGAATTCCTGCTGAAATAGATGTGCAGATTACGGATAATGGAATATTGGATTATAGGACATATATTGTGGGCAATTCTCCAAAGATGCAATTGAATCTGAAAAGCGAGGGTGCACAGACTGGAACAGACAAGCCAATTTATGGAATTTCTGTTGATAATCCAGAGGTTGTTCGTTTGGATTTTATGACGCTTATGACAGACAGCAAAAAAGCATCTTTTGATAAAATGATGGGTACAATCGGCAATAATGCAGGTGTGATAGAACCAGGGATAAAGTACTTTACAGAAGATGACGAGGTGATTTTTCATGTAAATCGTGTTGGAACTGCAGTTTTTCATATTACTGGATTTGACGGGGTACACGAAATTGCACCAGTGGAAACGATGGTAGAGATTCGAAACAGCCCATTGCACGAGGAGGATTTCTATATCGAAGTGAATCGCGCAGGTGAAATGCCTGTACAAGAGTTCAGCTATACAGAGTGGGAAACCTACCTTGCGAACCATAAAAATTGGGTGAACGGAACAATTCATATCCGGCTTAGCGAGGAAGGAAAGCGGTATTATACAATGCTTCATACACAAAAAGAGGCAGTTGGACAGAATCCGGATGCGCCTATAAAGCAATATACTCTCTGGATGGAAAATCCAGACAAAAATGCCACCACACGCGAAGAAGAATATGGGACGCGTGTTTTTATGGCTGGCATTGATCGGGATGCGCCTATATTAAAAACGCTGAAAACAGACAGTAGGTGTTATGAGCCGACCCAAACAGAGACACAGCAATATTACGCCGATAATTTTGTGCTGCAAGGAAGTTTTGAGGATATGCTGAGCGGCGTTTATAAAATTGAGTATACAACAGATTATCATGCAGAGGACAGCGCGGATATACAGACTTGGCAGGAAATATATTCTTCAAACGAAGGCGCAAAAAACGCTGATTTTCAGATTGTATTATCAGACGGATGTTATCCGGCAATTGCAGTCAGGGCATATGATTATGCCGGAAATGTGAGTGCGGTGACGCAGTATGTCAATGACAAAGGGGAAGCGATAAAGGTAGTGGTGGATTCGGCAAAACCATGCATCAATCTAAATGTCACTGCCGGCGGATTGGCTTACAATGGAGAAAAGAACAACTGGACGAATCAAGATATCTTGTTTGAATTGTCTTTTGAACAGGATAGCTGCCCTTATGCAGGGCTGCACCAATACGAATACGTATACGAGAAAATTGGGGATGCCATCAATCAGGACAGTTCACAGGAACAGACGAAATTTTTGCAGAAAAGTACGGTATTGAAGCCTCAGAATAAGGATACCTGCCATCTGCAAGTTCAGGAGGACAGAAACGGATACTATTGTTTTTGGGCGGTGTCTCAGTCTGGTGTGCGGTCAGAACAGATGATAAAACAGAGGGTGCTTGTACAGCATAAGGCGCCAGAACTTAAACCAGTAATAATAAGTGGCGTTGACAATACAAAGCGCAAAAATGAATGGTACAATAAGGAGTCTGGAACACCTGTGATTACGTTTGCCTATCCAGAGTATGACACGGGAATCGTATCAAAAGAGTATGATGCGCCTGTCACAATTCATTATAAAGTAACAATGCAGGCAGACAAACAACAAGAGGCAGACTGCATTTCAGAGAATAAAGCAGTGATGGGGGTTTTGAGCAGCAGCGATATAACAGATAGTCAGGAAGGACAAAAGCAGTTTGTTCTGACAAAAGAGGATCTGAAAAAGCATATGCTGAATTTTGGTTACGACAAATCAACGGATTCTGCGCAGGACGGTATATATACGCTGGAATACTATCTTGCTGACTATGCAGGAAATCAGTCAGAAAAGAAAACGCATACATACAAAATTGACAGTCATGCACCGACGGATTTAGAAATTGTTTTGTCTGGGGTTCCATTTGCGGCAGACAGTGAACAATCCATTGTCTATGAGCGGTTTTATCAGCAGGATATATCGGGCAGTGTCAGTGTGCAGTATGGCGTCAGCGGAAAAGGCGCTCTCAAAATACTGAAGGCAAAACGGATAGGAGAATGGGACAGCGGTACTGCTCGATTTGATGAGGGAGAGCAGTTTCAACTCATGGCAAACACAAGATGCTTTTTGTATATACAAGCGATGGATTACGCAGGAAATAAGATGGAATGTTGGACGAGAGGGATAGTGGTTGATAACCTTGAACCCAATGCGGGCGGTCCGGAGCTTATTATAGAACCACAGGGGGCAAATCAACATGGCTTCTTTAATGAGGATATCAAAGTAAGAATTTGTGTGAAGGACGCGCCAGAAGACGATAATTGTGCAGCGCTTTTGTCTGTGAAGGCTTCAATTGGCAAAGATAATGAGCATCGGGAGCAAAACAGCGTCACAGACAGCGAACTTTTTTCTTTTACCAAGGAGCTGCCCACAGATGAGGAGATTTCGGAAGCATCTGGGTTTGAGACAATACAGATAATAGATGCAGTGGCAAATGAAAGCAACAATGCTTTTATAGAGGTGACTGCGATAGATCGCGCTCAAAATGCAAAGACATCAATGCAGCAATTAAAAATTGATACAACAAAGCCTCAAATTTCGATTGATTTTGATAACAACGATGCGGCAAACGGCACGTATTATCGTCAGGCAAGAACGGCAACCATAAAGATCCAGGAACAAAATTTTGATTCGTCACTTGCTGCGGTATGCATCACGCGAAATGGAGAGCCTATAAAGCCAGCGCTATCAGAGTGGATACATGATGGAAATAGTCATTATGCGTCAATTTTATTTCACGAAGATGGTGATTATACAATCGAAGCAGGCTGCACCGATTTGGCAGATAATGAAGCAGAAAAGGTATTTGTAGAAACCTTTACGATTGACACCACTGCTCCCACTGTTACAATTGCACTGAATTCAGAACAGAAGAATCAGACAGATTATTTTGGCGGGCCAGTAACAGCAAATATTACAGTCACGGAGCATAATTTTAATGCAGATGATTTTTTGATGAATATTTTGCCGGCAGCAAGCAAAGGGGCTTGGACACATGATGGTGATACCCATACGATGACAGTGGTTTTCAATGGAGATAACCAGTATCATATAGACTGCCTTTATACGGATTTAGCAGGCAATATCGCTGATACACAGGCAGTTTCCAAGGATTTTATCATTGATACGACAGCGCCGCTTATTCGTATTGCAGGCGTAGAAGATGGCTCTGCCAATGCTGGTGAAGTAGTGCCTGTAATCACTGTGCTTGACCAGAATATTGATGCGCAGGCAGTAAACATATCTGTAAAGACGGGACTTGGAAAGGATGTGGAGCACAAAGCCCAAAAAATATCTATTCGGGATGAAAATGGTGTCGGATATCGGTTTGTACTGCAGGATATGAATGACAAGCCAGATAATATTTATGACCTTACGGTAACTGTATGTGATTTGGCAGGAAATGAGGCGGCGCTGACATATCGGTTTTCTTTGAATAGGAATGGTTCTGTATATGATTTGACAGGGCTGATGAAATTGATGGAAAATCGGTACAATACATATGCAGGACTTGACAAGATACAGATTGTTGAGATGAATGTTGATACAGTTGAGGACTTTGCAGTGTATATTTCAAGAAATGGCGCTCTGGATTATCAGGCAATATATACCAAAGAGGTGAACGGTTCAGAAAATACAGGATATACATATGTATACACGCTTTCACCCGATAATTTTGCAGAGGAGGGAGGCTATCGTCTAAGCTTGTATTCAAAAGACAGAGCGGGGAATGAGATTAACAATACGCATACGATCAATGGTGATGAGATTGCATTTGTGATAGATAATACGCCGCCTAGGGTAATCATAGACGGTGTGGAATCAGGAATGGTGTATGATGTGGAGGAGCAAAAAGCGCATATTGTGGTGACAGATAATTTTGCGCTGTCAGAGGCGGAGTTTATGTTGCTTAACGACAAAAATGATGTGGTTGCACAGTGGGATTACATGGCGCTTTCTCAGGAGGGACAAACCTTGGAGATTACAATTCCACAGTACCATGGAGCGCTTGCACTGTTGTATCGGGTGAAGGATAAAGCAGGAAATGAGATTCAGACTTTTCGGGGAGAGCATACAGCGCTGGACGGATTCCTTGTCACAACAGACAAGTTTGTGCAGTTTTTGAATAAACCTGCGGGCACCGTGTTTGGACGATCGATTCTTGCAGGGCTAACAGTTTTAGGAGTACTCGCAGTATGGTCAGGAATTGTGCTGGTGCGAAAAAGAAAAATATGTAAATAAAAATAAGGGTGAGAAGCGTTGCGATTGTTGAGCAGCACTACAATTGATATTGCATTGATGTGTGGGTTTTGTTATAATAATCATGATTTTTGTTTGATGGAAAAATACGGTAGTATCCTTTTACGGCAGGAGAAAAAAGATGGAAAACAAAGCAAAAAAATATGTGACAACCTGGGGAAATGCGATTTCAATAGCAGACAGACGGCCGGAGAATTATGCCAAGAATCTGACGCTAAGATATCCAATACGTCCGATGTTTGATGCAGATAAATTAAAAATAACACTTGACAATTTCTGCGGGACGGAGCCTGTGACAATCACGCGTGTTTATGTGGCGGACAGTGTGAATGGCGGACGCGAAATAGCAGAGGAAACCAATCGGCAGATAACGTTTCACAATGGAAGCACAAGTGTTACAATTCCAGCGGGGAAGGCAGCAGTAAGCGACGAGATAGATTTTATCGTAAAACGAGGGCACGACATCAGCATTAGTTTTTATCTGGGCGATTTTACACTGATGCGTTCCGCGGTATTGATTACAGGTCCCTTGTCCAAGGGATATTATGCAGTGGGAGATTATGTCCAAAGCGCTGTGCTGCCGCTTGAGCTTACCAGAAATACAAACTGGTTTTATTTTTTGAGCAATGTTGAGATACAAACAGACTGTGAGAATCGGGCGGTGATATGTTATGGAGACAGTATTACTTCACAGGCATGGCCAGATTATCTCACACTTCGGTTATTTCAGGAACAGATCGCGCATACTTCTATTGTAAGGCGGGCAGCGAGCGGAACCAGAATACTTAGACAGTATGAAAATATTACCTATGATTCCTATGGACTGAAAGGGGATATCCGATTTCCCAGAGAGGCAAAGGTCAGCGGCGCTGACACAGTTATTATACAGCATGGAATTAATGATATTATTCATCCTGTGGGAGTGGAAGTAAATCCTTTCCGGCCATGGAGCGATCTGCCGACAGCAGAGGAGCTTATCAGAGGATTAGAACGTTATATTGCGTGGGCCAAAGAATACGGGCTTGCTGTATATATGGGAACGTTGCTTCCGATATATGGATGGCGTACTTATGAACCGTTTCGGGATGAGCTGCGCTGCGCTGTAAACGAATGGATACGAACACAGGCAGATGTGAAAGGCTGCATTGATTTTGATAAAGCGCTTCGGGACGAATGCAATCCGGCTGCCTTTGCAGAACCGTATGACAGCGGCGATCATCTTCATCCGTCTGATTTGGCGTATGAGAAGATGGCTGCCGAGGTGCCAAAAGAGCTTTTATATTAAAAACAGGAGAGAGGAAAATGCCAACATTGCTATTTATCAATGCATGTGTACGTGGAAGCGATTCAAGAACGCTGGAGCTGGCAGGACATCTGCTAGAACGTATAAAAGAAGCGAACAGTAAAGATATGGCATTTCAGATAGAAGAAATTCGACTGTCTATAGAAAGCCTTCTTCCGCTGAATTATGAGCGGCTTCTAAGAAGGAATGAGCTTTTAGAGGAAGGACGGTTTGAAGATACAATGTTTGATTATGCCAATGCAGTAGCGCAGGCTGATATGCTTGTGTTTGCGGCACCTTATTGGAATATGTCGTTTCCGGCATCGCTAAAGATTTTTTTTGAGGCGGCGAGTGTGGAGGGTATCACTTATACGTATGCAGAGGATGGGACGCCAATCGGTCTTTGTGCCGCGCAGGATATGTATTATGTGACAACCAGCGGCGGATATATCGGGGACTGCAATTTTGGATTTGAGTATGCCAATGCGCTGTGCCGGTTATATGGTGTGCAAAATACGCATTTTGTAAGTGCAGAAGGTCTTGATCTGGATGGTGCAGACGTTCAGGGAATTATAGAGCAGGCGTGCAACAGTGAGATATTGAATTTTTCATAGATTGTTTCCAGAATAGTACATTTTGTATAAAACGGAGGTGTATTATGGCACAAAAGCCAGAAAATATGCAGGTCAATTTAGGACAAACAAAAGAACAGCAAAAAGAACAGACAGATAAAATGGAGCAGATTGCTTGTAAGATATGGGGACTTGCACGGGACCGGCTGCTCATTAGTCTGCGGTTTCTTGATGTAGCGCTTTCTGGAATGAATTTGCAGGCAAGATGGGGGAGTGACTCTATATGCTGTGATATCAATGTACCGGGAGCAGCAGTGGTTTTTTATGATCCGATGGTGGTGATTCGGCTATACAAGAAAGATCCCAATCAGGTTCTCAGGCTGTATCTGCATATACTTCTACACTGCATTTTTGGACATTCGTACAAATATGACCGGGTTGATCAGGAGCTTTGGGATGTGGCGGCTGATATGGCTGTCGAAAATGTTGTGTTAGGGCTTGGAATGCCGGATATGGAAACTACAGGCGACAAAGAGCGCAAAGAAGTACTCGCACAATGGAAACAACGCACAGGTACGCTTACAGCAGACAGAATCTACCGAAAGCTTAAGGAGGACAGGCCAGGTGTCAGCGAACTTTTGGAGCTTGGACTGTTGTTTCAAAGAGATATTCATGAGAAGTGGGGACCTGTGGAGTCGTTTGAGATCACGCAGGCGCAGTGGAAAAAGATTAGCGAGCGTATCAAAGCAGAACTAAAGTCTTTTTCAGAGGATAAGTCAGATGACAAAAGTATTCTGCAAAATCTTGAAGAGGCGACAAGAGAACAGTATGACTACGGCGATTTCTTGAGAAGGTTTAGCGTTTCCGGCGAGAATATACAGATCAATGACGATGAATTTGATTACGTGTATTATACGTATGGACTTTCACTCTATGGGAATTTGCCGTTGGTAGAACCATTAGAATATAAAGATGTGAATAAGATAAAAGAATTTGTGATTGCAATAGATACTTCAGGTTCCTGCCGCGGAGAAATTGTGCAGTCATTTTTAGATAAAACCTACAATATTTTGAAAAGCAGCGAGAATTTCTTCAGAAAAGTGAATATTCATATTATTCAGTGTGATTCTGAAGTTCGGCGTGATACCAAAATAACAAATGATGATGAGTTTGAAGCATTTATGAGAGAGGGGCAGCTTGAAGGGTTTGGCTCAACGGATTTCAGGCCTGTCTTTGATTATGTAAACAAGGCAATAGAGAATGGCGAGTTTGAGAATCTAAAGGGCTTGATCTATTTTACAGATGGTTATGGGGTGTTTCCAGAGCACAAGCCGCCGCACAATTATGATACCGCGTTTGTGTTTTTGGAGGATGACTATGAGAAGCCGCCTACCCCTCCATGGGCAATCAAGCTTGTTCTTCCCGCGGAAGATTTAGAATAATACACAGTAAAAAGATACTTAAGAAGCGAATGAAAATTATTCTCATCAATGATAAATAGGAGGGGATTATGAATATAAGGCAGGCAAAGGAACACATTAAAAACTCGGTAACATTGTATTTGAAAAAAGATCCATATGGAGAATACCGCATTCCGGTTGTGCGTCAAAGACCTATATTTCTGCTGGGTTCTCCAGGCATCGGAAAGACCGCTATTATGGAGCAGATAGCGCAGGAACTTGGTATTGCGCTGGTAAGCTATTCTATGACGCACCATACAAGACAGTCAGCCCTGGGACTTCCTTTCATTACGCACAAGACTTACAAAGGCATGGAGTTTGATATTTCAGAATACACAATGAGCGAGATTATCGCTTCGATTTATGAGGTAATGGAACATTCTGGAATAGAGGAAGGAATATTGTTTTTAGATGAAATCAACTGCGTATCAGAAACGCTTGCGCCTTCCATGCTTCAGTTTTTGCAGTACAAGGTATTTGGAAAACATAAGGTTCCGGAAGGGTGGGTGATAGTCACTGCAGGAAATCCTCCAGAGTACAATAAATCAGTTCGTGAATTTGATGTGGTGACAATGGACCGCATGAAACTGGTGGAGGTTGAGGCGGACTATGCGACCTGGAAAAAATATGCACTCAAACAGGGCATTCACAATGCAGTAACGACCTATCTTGACATGAAAAAAAGCGATTTTTACAGGGTAGAAATCAATGTAGGAGGAAAGTCCTATGTGACTGCAAGAGGCTGGGAGGATCTTTCCGCCGCTATGCTATTATGTGAAGAAGAAGGGTTTGTTGTAGATGAAACGCTAGTAGGGCAGTACCTGCACAATGAGAAGATTGTCAAAGAATTTACAGCGTATTATGAGTTGTACAATAAATATAAAAAAGATTATAAGGTTGAGGAAATACTGGATGGAACCAATTCTGCCCAGGTGGTCGAACGGGCGCGCATAGCGAAATTTGATGAGCGGTTATCACTATTGGGAATGCTTCTTGATAAGCTTGAAAGTGAGATGAAAGAAAACCTGGAGTTTTCAGATTATCTCACAGAGTTGATGAAACTTTTAAAAATTATCAGGACAATGCATGAGAAAAATGAGGAAAACGGTACGAATCCGGATATTGCAGCCCTGGTTCAGAAACAAATACAAAATAGAGAAAAAGTGATCGCTTCTATGACAAGCGCGGGGACGCTCTCAGGAGAGGACAAGCGCAGACACAGAGCGATTATCCGTTTTCTGGAAACACAGGAGAAACGGTTAAAGTTAGAGCAGCCTGAAAACGCTGCACAGGCATTTGCAATGCTGAAAGCGGCATTTGATGCAGAAGTGGAACAGATGAAGTCAGAAAATAGTGCGATACAAAAAAGGCTCCACAATTTATTTGCATTTAGCGAGGTAGCCTTTATGGACGGAAATGAGCTTGTCGTACTTGTGACAGAACTTACGATGAATGCCTACAGTGCGCGGTTTATCGGGTTGTATGGAAGTGCTGATTATCAGAAGCACAATGAAGAGCTGATGATTCACGAGCGTCAAGATGATATTTTGAATGAGATTGAATCCTTGGAGCTGTAAAGAGGATAGTACAGACCGGACGAGTGGGGGATTATTATGGAAGAGGCAGTAATAAACAATGCCGGAGGAGGACAATTTGCATACAAATCATACAAAAAAGGGTATCTTATCAAACGATACCGCGGAATTGGTGAACGCATTCAGGTCCCTTCTTATATTGATGAAAAGCCAGTGATATCAATTGAAAAGAAGGCTTTTTTAAGCTGCAAAACAATCAGGGAAATCATTTTGCCGGATACTGTGGAAGAAATCGGTGATTGGGCATTTGCACATGCGGAGCAGTTAAGAACGGTCTCAATGCCGCATCACGCACTGATTCATGGCAAAGAATTGTTTTTGGGATGCAAACGGCTTAGAGAAATTAGCATCAGGACAATTTCAGAGGAAGAGACAGCAAAGCTGCAGTCAGTAGGACTCTGGCGTATGCTTGCTATGGCAGTGACGGTGTTTCATGATTATTTTCTGTTTGATCCTATGGAAATTGGTTCGGATGCCTGGGTAAAACGCTGGGACGAGAAATTGATCGGTTTGGTGGCATTAGATGACCTTGATGGATTTGAGGAGCTGTGGACCTGTGGTGAGGAGGATTATGAGGGAAAAGATTATGATATCAAATCCTATCCCGTAGAAAAACGGAAAATGAAGCTGCGTCTTGTTTATTTCCGTCTGCTGCATCCCTATAAATTGTCTGACAGTGTGCAGGAAGAACTTTTGGGTTATTTGCGCCGGCATACAAAGGGGACAATGGAGCCTGAGGCATGGGATATTATTTTGGAAGAACACACCAATGAACTGAACTATTATCAGATTTTTGTGAATGCAGGGTGTGTGAATGCAGATAATTTTGACAGCCTGCTTTCTGATATGGGAAATGTCGGCGCAGAAATCAAAGCATATTTGCTTCGTTACAAGGAAGAACAGTTTGCACCAAAAGATGCATTTTCCGCATTTACGCTGGATTGGTAAAAAGTGAGAGATAGAACGTAAGTTTTTATATAATATAGGAAATTGCGAAATAAAAAATTGAGCGCGCTGGCGCTCAATTTTTTATTTCGTTTTATATAGATTCATTAAATGCTCTGTTACAGCATCTTTGATTTCGGACTGTGCCATATAGCCCTCACCATAAGTTTCTTTCATGTTGGTCACGTATTCTTCGCCATTTTCTTCTGTCATTTCTGCGATAACAGCTTCCATATCAATACTAAGGCCGGCATCTTCATAAATTGCCTGATATACAAGCGCTGATTTTACCGCTTCTTTTGCACGTTCTGTCAAATCTTTTTCGTAGGAAAGTTCATCGTTAATTTCTTCGCCTTGGGTTTCCCATACATTTTCGTAGCCTGCACCCATCTGATTAAGATACTGCATCATGTATTCATCATTGTATTTTGTGACAGCTTTTGTTGCTTTCAGATAAGCAGAAGGATATGAATTAACGGTTGAATTATCCATAATATAATTTGTCACATATTCTTGAAGGTGCTGTTCATAAAATTTATTTTCTACAGATGCGCGGTATTCAGCGGCTGTAGAAACGCCCTCCTCAGAAAGATTCTCCGCTACAAATTCATCAGTCAATTCTGGTTTGATGTTGATACCATTAACAGTCACTGCAAAACTTGCATCTTTTCCGCCGAGTTCCTCATTATAATCCTCAGGGAAGGTAACTTCTACAGTAAGTTCTTCGCCAGGTTTATGTCCAATTAACTGCTGTTCAAAATCGTCTACAAACAAACCAGAGCCAATTGTCAAATCATATCCCGCTCCGTTACTGTTTCCGCCTTCAAATTCAACGCCGTCAACAGTCCCGACAAAATCAATGTTTACCTCGTCTCCGTCAGCAATTTCCAAAGAAGCATCTGTGCTAAGCTCCTTGTGAGATTCAAGTGTAGCATCAATATCGTCGTCTACTTCCTCAGCAGTTGCTGCAACTTCTTCTGCAGGAATAGAAATATTTGCATAATCAGCAAGCGTTAAAACGTTCTTCATATCAGCGCCGTCTATTTTTCCGTCAGAGGTTAACACCGCACTGAGATTTGAATTTGAAGTAGTGCGGATTGCTGCCAAATAAATACTTTTTCCGGCAGCAGCAATTATGATAACAACAAGTACAGCGGCAATTGCGATACCGACTGCTTTTGAAAAAAGTTTTTGCTGTTTTTCCTTTGCAACCTCCTTCCTGCGCTGTTCTCGTTTTGCCTTGCTTTTACTAATGTCTGTATTTTCATTAGTAGTTGTTTTTTTGTCCTTTGCCATTCTAATAACCTGCCCTTCTAAATAGTACTTAGGAATAAATATATTACAGAGTGAACCATAACATAGATATGTAACGATAAGACGCCTTCCGCGTCTATTGTTTACATGCAGTTCCTTGCAATAATAATAGTTCAGCCATTTGCATAGCTTTTATTTCAGTATGCTGGATTGACACAATGCCAAATATTTTATTAGTTTAACATATATTCAAAAAAAAATAAATAAGCTGTTGATAAATTTTATGGATTTATTAGTGGACTCTTGGGATTTGCAACAGTTCTTGACAACTGCACGCTGTTCAGACTATACTGTAATATATAAATCTGCGTTTAAATATTAGTTTGTTTTGGCAGATTCAAATTCAATATATGTATAAAATTACGAAAGCGGGTGAAAATAATGAATGTAGAAGATATTCCAGTACCGGCAATGGCGGCGATCAGAGTCAGTAAGGAAGGAAAATCAGCGCTTTTTGAGACAACTATTATCCAGACTACAGACAATAGATATATATACACCATGCCCGTCAGGGTTGATGAAAAGCTTGTAAATTTTGAAGCGAAGGGAATGCTCAAAGAGATTAAGATAGAATTTGGACCATTCGATTTTTATGTTTGGAGGAATATTTCCATCATTCGGTTTGTAGAAGATGGGAAAAGCTATCTCAGGATTAAGACATCGACACCAGGTATCAAGGCAATGGCGTGGCCGGATAAACCGATAACTTCTCTGAAAAAAAAGAAGAAGTCCACATTGATTGATCAAAAGGCAGTTGAGGCAGCTCAGGCGATACAGGCAGAAGGAGAGAAAAATTGAGAAAAATACGAGTTTTTCTGGCATTGGCAGCGGGCAGCGTTTTCCTGGCAGGGTGTCAGAAAGAATTGTCAACGCAAAAGTCTGAGGACTATATAGGCAATGTTGTCAATGATATCAAAGCACAAGCAGCAGAAGACTTAAAAAAAGCATTTACAAGCGAAATCGAAGAATTTTTTCAAAATGACGATTTATCAACAACGCTGGGACTTAGCAGCAGTGATCAGGAAAAAATACAAAAGTCTATAAAGAAGTATATTGATGATTTTAGCAAGGATGAGGAAAAATTAAGTGAGGCAAAAGAGTCTTTAGAGAATCTTATCAAGAATGCAGAGGGATTGTCTCCAGATGAGCTGCAAAACAAAATAGAAGGAATCTTTAAAGAATAATGATAAACGATATAAAAAGAAAGTCAAACTGTTAGGTTTGGGTTTCTTTTTTGCATGGTGGGAATATAAAAAATGAAATAATATTATAAAATTTTTGCAAATTGTAGAGAAATAGTCAACATAACTAAAAAATTATGTAAATATGCACAATTTGGAAAATAAGGATTGAATTATAAAAATACATGTGTTACTATTGAAAAAGTAGGTTACATAATATAGGGAGATGAAACATATAGATGATATGTAGCTGATATTTTTAATCTATTCTTTCTTCCATGAATATGCTGATTCAGTTTCTGCTTCGGGACTATGCTGGGAGAACTATGTCCGGGCCATGAAACTAATCATAAACAAGCTTTGATTCTTATGGTACTATGTGCCAAGCACGCTTTTGAGACATAACTACTTATATCAAATGCAAGGTTCAGGTTTTCTTTTATAATAGGAAAGGATTTCTAAGACTTGCATGATGATGCGGATGATTGAGGAGTCAAAATCCGATATAAGGAAACTGCAATATGCCAATACAGGATTGGCATACTGTTTTTGACATTTGGGAAACGTATTCTTGGAATGTTGGGAAATAGTATGCTAAAAACGCGGAAAGAATCCTGTGTGAGCGTATTATATTGAAAAAGGGTTGAAGGGGGAACAACAACATGTTAGTAGCAAAAAAGGAAGTATCTAAAGGAATTGATATTTTAAATAAGAAGCCAATGATTCGAAAAAATCAGTCTACAGGTGAAATGATAGCAGGCTTTTTGGATCCTGAGACAGGCATATTTGAAACAGCTATGGAAATCAATGATGAAAGAGATATTGATGAGTTTCTTGAAGAATATGATTTATCAGTTGTAATGATTTCAAAAATGTAATGTTGTTTTAAGAAATACAAGAATTGAATAAGGAACAAAAGTGTGAATCAAAGCAAAAACAAGGGCAGGTAAAACTGCTCTTGTTTTTTGTATGCCTGCCGGCGCCTGAGTTCCTTTTTAAACTAGTGTATATAATCTATATCAAGGGCATAAGGGGCAATCTTGGCTGTCTTTTCTCTATAGCACCCCTTTATTTTCTGCACCAAACCCTCTTTTTGTTAGGTTGTGATAAGGGCCGTTATCCTTACCTGTTTTCCTCTTTCCCGTTTTTTCCTCTTTACATAAGTGCATCGTTTCGGGGCGCAGTGCATAGGCGTAAAACGCAGGTGCCCCCCTGCTCATTTCATTCGCAGGGGGGGATATTATAATGGTGGTATTCCCCGAAGCGGGGCATAAATTCATGGAACACCCATGCAGGCTTGTCTGCAGATGGAGTGTTCTATGAATTTATATCGTGCGAGAGCACGACACTCGAAAAACGTCAGTTTTTCGAGTAGGCCCTGTGGAGCGACCTTGAAAAACGTTAGTTTTTCAAGTGTGGCCCTTGGAAGCACTTAGAACAGCCGCTCTTAAGGGGATAACATCTATTTACAACCATTTTTAAGAAAGGAAAGGG